>DASYJJ010000079.1:0-12294 GCA_035996605.1 Rhodanobacteraceae bacterium | reverse complement strand
AGTCTGTGCTCGCGTCTTCGTCGCGGCGCGCTGTACGAGTACGCGGCCGAAAATGGATTTACGAAGATCGCACTCGGTCATCATCGTGACGACATCGCCGAGACATTGTTTCTCAACCTGTTCTATCAGGGCGCGTTGAAGGCGATGCCGCCGAAACTTCGTTCGGACGACGGCCGCAACATCGTGATCCGGCCGCTTGCGTACTGCGCGGAATCCGATCTCGCCGACTATGCGGAGCTCTGCGGTTTTCCGATCATGCCGTGCAATCTGTGCGGCTCGCAGGAGAATCTGCAGCGCAAAGCGATCAAGGCGATGCTCGGCGAGTGGGAGCGAAAGAATCCTGGGCGCATCGAGACGATTTTCCGCGCGATATCGAACGTGATGCCCTCGCAGCTGGCCGATACGACGCTGTTCGACTTCGCTGCGCTGGACGCCGCGCCGGATCGTGCGCATGGGGATGCGCACGCGTGGTTGGCCGATTCCGAATCCTTCGATGCCGGGTCCGACGCCGGCTGACAGAACAGCACCCACTTTTCTTACCTTCGTCCCGGCGAAAGCGGGACCCACTTTCGTTTCGCTGAAGCAAAATGGGTCCCGGCTTTCGCCGGGACGACGAGAACAATCAACGAGACCCACGCCCGATGTTCTTTCGCAACCTGACCCTTTTCCGCTTCCCAGAAAACCTGCCGCGCTCCCTGAAAAAACTTTCGAGCGCACTCGATGAAAACCGGCTCAAACCGTGTCGGCCATCGGAGCTTGCAACGCGTGGGTTCGTCTCGCCGTTCGGGCGGAACAGCGAAGAGCTGACGCACCAGATTGGTGCATTCATTCTGCTGACCGTCGGCGGTGAAGATCGGTTGTTGCCGAGCGTCGTCATCAACGAAGAATTGGCCTTTCGGCTCGCGAAAATCGCTGGCAAGGCCGGCCGCCGGATCGGCGCCAAGGAACGCAAGCGTTTGAAAGAAGAGGTTATTTCGGATCTCCTGCCACGCGCCTTCATACGTCCGTCACGGCTGTCTGCTTATCTCGATACCGAGCAGGGCTGGCTGGTGATCGATACCGCGAGCCGCAAGGGCGCGGAGGAGGCCGTGGACCAGCTGCGCAAGGCCTTGGGACGCTTCCCGGCGGTGCCGGCGGCCGCCGAAGAATCGCCCCGGGTTCTGATGACGGACTGGCTGATCCATGGCAAGCTGCCATCAGGTTTAAGCCTCGCCGACGAGTGCGAATTGCGCGATCCGGCCGAGGCCGGCGCGGTGGTTCGCTGCCGCCGCCAGGACCTTGAATCGGACGAAGTGCGGGAGCATCTGAAGTCAGGCAAGCAGGTGTTCCAGCTCGGCTTGATCTACGACGAACGCATCGAATTTGTGCTCGGCGAGGACCTCGTCGTGCGCAAGCTGCGCTTTCTCGACGGCGTGCTCGATGAACTCGGCGAGGACGCCGCCGAATCGGCCGAAGCGGAGCTCGATGCGCGCTTCGCGCTGATGTCGCTGGAATTGAGACGCCTGCTGGACAAGATGCACGGATGGTTTGGATTGCCCCGGCCCGGGGATCGCGACTAGCGACACGGCCGGCTCGCCGGAGAAGTACACGTGGTGGACCTCGCGAACGATTACCTGGAACTGGCCACCGCGGCGGGCGACAAGATCAAGGTGCTGCGCAAGAGTCATCCGCGCGCGCGCCGGTTGCGCCTGACGGTGACGTCGGGTGGTGCCCGCGTCACGTATCCCGAAGGAACCCATCCGGCACAGGTCGTCGCGTTTCTTCGCAAACACGGCGAATGGCTCGAGCGCAAACTCGATGAGCTGAGTCTGGATTCGTCGCCGCCAGCGCTGAAGCCGGGCGCGGCAACGGTCATTCCGCTACGCGGAGAGACGACGCGCCTGTCGTGGCGCGACGGCGCGTATCCGCATATCGAACTTACCGGCGATCGTCTGGTGCTCGCGCTGCCACGTCCGCATGGCAAGGCGACGCTGCCGGCCGCGCGCGCGTTGCTGCGCTCGTATCTCGAAGCGCAGATCCGTCGCGACGTAAGCCGATATCTCGCGCGTTATTGTCCGGAACTCGGCCGCGCGCCGACGGCGGTCAAGCTGCGTCCGTTGAAGAGTCTCTGGGGCAGTCTCGACACGCGCGATCGCGTGATGCTCGATCTCGCGCTCGCGCTCGCTCCACCTGCCGCGCTGCGTTACGTGGTCGTGCATGAGCTCTGCCACCTGCGCATCCGCAGTCATTCGCCGCGGTTCTGGGCGCTGGTCGAAAAACTCTATCCGGAATGGCGCGAGCAGCGCGACTGGTTGCGCATCCACGGACAGGCGCTGAAAGCCGAGTTGGCGCGCCTGATTCAGGGCCAGCCGCAGCGCTGATCGCTTAAGGGGTTTGGCGCGCGCATCCGCGCCAGTCCTTTGTTGCGCTAACCTCTCCGCGGCGCGGCGCGTGGTTCCGGTGCGCGTCGATGATTTCGAAAACCGCCTGCGGTTGTTCGAGATGCAGATGATGCGAGCCTGCCAGGCGCACGATTTCAAGATCGTCGACCTGCGCTGCGCGCGAAGCCATCATCGCGTCCGGCAGATAAGTCGTCACAGGTTCCGCAAGCATCAGCAAAGTCGGTGCGCGGATGCCCGCAAGCATCGCGAGCACTTGCGCCTCGCTGTAGCGCTGCAGACTCGCGAGTGTCAGGCGCGGATCGCTCGACCAGACATATCCGCCGTCGACAGCCCGAACGCCGCGCTCGACGAGCGCTCGCGCGGCCTCTTCGCCGAGCGCGCTCGCGGCCATGCGCACGGCGATCGCACTCGCGACATCTGGAAAAACACGCAACGGCCGACGTTGTGCGAAGGCCGTGCGCTCGTCGATTCCCCGTCTCAACTGAGCGAGCGTATCGGCCGGCTCCATGGTCAACGGGCCTAGCGCTTCGACTAGCAGCAACGACTCGACCCGTTCGGGATGAGTCGCCGCAAACAGACTCGCCAGCGTTCCACCGAGCGAATGGCCGAGAAATTCCGCGCGCGGCATGCCGAAATGATCGAGCGTCGCGCGCAGATCGTCGAAATAATCGACGTAGTGATACCAGACACCCGGCGGCAAATGCGACGAGCATCCATGACCGCGCAGATCCAGCGCGACGACGTGGCGCTCTTGCGCAAGCAACGGCGCGATGCGCGAAAAACTGCCTGCGTTGTCTAGCCAGCCGTGCAGCGCGATCAGCGGCGGCAACGAGCGATCGCCCCAGACCCGTGCGGCGAGCGTGCGATCGGCGAGCTCGATCCTGATTTCGTCAGCGCGCGCCATCGCGCAGACGTTCCTGTCGACTGCGCGCGGTTGCGCGCTGCGCGGCGGCTCTTGCGCTGTCCCAGGCCGGATCGAACTCGGCCCAACCCTGACCGTTGCGCAAGATGAGCTCGCAAAGCGCAGCGACGTGATCCTCCGACGCATTGAGCGCCGGGATGTACTCGAAGCGCTCGCCGCCAGCGACGAGAAAGCGATTGCGGTTCGTCAGCGCGATTTCCTCGAGCGTTTCAAGACAGTCGACCGCAAAGCCGGGACAAAGGACCTGCACGTGTCCGATACCCTGCCTCGGCAAGGCCTTCAGGACTTCGTCGGTGTACGGCGCGAGCCACGCTTCGCGGCCAACGCGGGATTGAAACGAGACCGAGAGTTCATCCTCGCGCAGATCCAGGCGCTCCCGCAACGCACGCGCCGTCGCCTGGCATTGGCAGAAATACGGATCGCCGGCGCGGAAATAGCGTTGCGGAATGCCGTGGAACGAGAGCAGCAGCCGTTGCGCGCGGCCCTGGCTTTGCCAATGGGCTTCGACACTTCGTGCGAGCGCTTCGATGTAGCGCGGCTCGGCATGGTAGTCGGCGATGAAGCGCAGCTCCGGCACCCAGCGCCAGCCGGCAAGTTCGGCGCCGACCGCATCGAGCACCGACCCGCCCGTCGTCCCGGAATACTGCGGGAAGAGCGGCAGCACCAGGAGTCGGCGCACGCCGACTTCGGCGAACTCGCGCAGGACCGATCCGATCGACGGCGTGCCGTAGCGCATCGCGTGGCGAACGAAAATCGGCCCGGGCCGTTGCCGTTTCAGCAAAGTCTGCAGACTTTCCGCCAAAGCCCGTGTCCCGGTCAGAAGCGGCGAGCCCTGTGGCGTCCAGATCTTTTCGTAGAGCCGCGCCGATCGTGCCGGCCTCACGCGCAGGATCACGCCGTGGAGCGCGAACCACCAAAGCCATCGTGGGGCCTCGACGATGCGAGGATCTGCAAGGAATTCAGCGAGATAGCGCCGAAACGCTCGCCGTGTCGGCGCCTCGGGCGTGCCAAGATTGACCAGCAGCACGCCGGAAGCGACCGAGCTGCCGTGCGTGTAGTCGGCCTGTCCGATGTAGTGAGGCATGGGCGTTCAGGGCTGGACGGTCGCTTTCCGGGGCCCGGGGCGCCCAAAAGCCGCTATCGCCGGGCCGTTTGTCGGGTCCGGAATTGCTTGCTAGACTCGGCCAAGCTATCGCGGTCAACCGCGAAGCTGACGATTACCATAACGATAACACGCCGCCATGCGCACACTTGCCTGCCTAGCCGCAGCAGGGATGCTTGTCCTTTTCGCGTCTAGCGCGAAGGGACAGACGACCGCCTATGCGGAAGCGTTCGACACGCTTTACACCGTTGATTTGCCTAGCCATACCGCAACCGAAATCGGTTCGGCGGGAAGCTATGCCGGCCAGACGATCGTCAATCTCAGCGGTCTGAGCTACTCATTCGATGGGACCCTTTATGCGGTCGCCGGAGGGCTGAACGCACTGGCTCGCATCGATGCCTCGAATGGCAGTGCGACCGTCGTCGGATCGTTCGGTCTCAGCGGCCAGGGCGATCCCGCGCGCAACGATGCGCTCGATCTCAGCATGACCTTCGGTTGCGACGGAACCCTCTGGCTCGCTTCGGCCTATGCCGGCAAGCTTTGGACGGTGGATCCCAGCAGCGGCGCTGCTACCCTCGTCGGGGCCACCGGCCATCCGATCACCGGCATCGTCGCGCGCGGCTATCAGCTTTATGGCGCGGGCGGACGCGGCGACAACACGTTCTATCGGATCGACACCGCAACCGGCGCTGCCACCGAGCTTGGCAGCTTCGACTACGGCGGCTGGATCAATTCCGTTGCGATGAGTTTCGACGACAAGGGAACCTTGTTTGCGGTCCTCAACTACGTGCCGCCGGCGCCGGGTTCGACAACGGTTCCCGATTGGAGCGACCTGGCCAAACTTGATCCCTCATCCGGCGCGCTCACCATCATCGGACCGATCACCGGCCCCGATTCGCTGAGCCAGGTCGGCATGAAAGGCTTTGCGATCGGTCCGCCGCGATGCATCGCGGGCAATCTGATTCCGCACACGGCACCGGTGGGAACACCACCCTGGCTCGCCGGCCTCGTTCTCCTGCTGGCAGCGGCTGCGGGATGGAGATTGCGTCGCCGCGCAACGCGCTGACGCGAATCACCCGACGCGAACCCGGTCTGACACGAACCGCACGCTTTGCTTCATCGGCAGCTCAGGTCGGTCTGCTAGTTTACGCTCGCCGACAACGGCGCCATCTGGAGTTCCGCCCATGAAGTTCCGCCTGCTTGCGTTGGCTCTCGTGATGTTTTCCGCGACGATTCCGAGCGCGCGCGCCGGCGAAGAAGAGAACAAGCTCGCCGACAACGCGGTGCGCGTCCTCAGGGAAATCATGATGGCGCCGGACAAGTCGATTCCGAAGGATCTCCTTCAGAACGCACATGCGATCGCCGTGATTCCGGATGTGATCAAGGCGGGCTTCGTGGTCGGCGGACGCCACGGCGATGGTCTGATCTCGGTGAAAACGCGCGACGGCACGTGGTCCAATCCGAGCTTCGTGAGCCTGACCGGAGGCAGTGTCGGCTTCCAGGCGGGCGTGTCGTCGACGGACGTGGTGCTGGTGTTCCGCACGCAGCGCGGCGTCGATTCGATCGTGCACGGCAAGTTCACGCTCGGCGCGGACGCATCGGCAGCGGCGGGTCCGGTGGGTCGCTCCGCGACGGCATCGACCGATGCGCAGCTCAAGGCCGAGATCTACTCGTACTCGCGCTCGCGCGGTCTTTTCGCCGGCGCTGCGCTCGACGGCTCGGCGCTTACCATGGACAACGATGCGAACCAGGCGGTCTACGGCGAAGGCGTCACGCCTCGGCGCATTTTCGAAGGCGGCGTGACCAGCGTGCCCAATCCGGTGGTCGATTTCCGCGATCGCCTGGAGGAGTACACTTCCAACTAGTTGATCGGTCCGGGCAAAACCGGGCCGTCGATGATTTCCGGCTCGGCCGTACACGGCGCAGCCGCTGCTGCGCTTATGCGCCCGCGCCCGCGCCCGCCGTGCCTCGGCATCGGACAGAGGCCGCACCGCAAGAGGATCGAGGTCATGGGTAGTTGGAGCATCTGGCACTGGTTGGTGGTGCTCGTAGTCGTCGCGCTGATTTTTGGTACCAAGAAACTGCGCAACGTCGGCGAGGATCTCGGCTCGGCGATCAAGAGTTTTCGCAAGGGCATGCAGGAAGGCGATGCGCAGCCGCAGCTGAAAGCGGATCCTCCGCCACCAGGACAAACCACCGGCCCGAGCCAGCCGACGCCCGAAACCAAGTCCGAGCGCAGCGACACCTGAGCGCATCATGTTCGAAGTCGGACTCGACAAAATCGCTCTGATCGCGGTGGTCGCATTGCTGGTGCTCGGCCCCGAGCGCCTGCCCGGCGTGGCACGAACGCTCGGCGCATTGGTGCGACGTGCACGTGCGAGCTGGCAGAACGTCAAGGGCGAGATCGAGCGCGAGCTCGCCGCCGACGAGATCAAGCGCAATCTGGACGACGCGCGCCGCGCGGCTGCCGAAGTGCAAGGCGATGTCCGTTCGGCCGCGACCGACATCGAACAATCCGCGCGCCCGCCGGGCCCGTCGTCCCATGGCGGAACCTGAGCCCGAAGGCGGGGAGCAATCGTTTCTCTCGCACTTGATCGAGCTGCGCGAGAGATTGTTGAAAGCGGTCGGCGCGGTGCTGCTGGTGCTGGTCGCGCTGATTCCGATCGCCAACCGCCTTTACGCCTGGCTCGCGTTGCCGCTCATCAAGCATCTGCCGCAAGGCGGCACGATGATTGCGACTGAAATCGCATCGCCGTTCCTGACGCCGATCAAGCTCGCGTTCTTCGTCGCGCTCTTCATCGCGATGCCATTCATCCTGTATCAGCTCTGGGCGTTCGTCGCGCCCGGTCTCTATCGGCAGGAGAAACGTCTCGCTCTGCCGATCCTGTTGTCCGCGATGGTGCTGTTCTACGTCGGCTGCGCGTTTGCGTATTTTCTGGTGCTGCCGGCGGTCTTCACGTTTCTGACCAGCGTGGCCCCGGCCGGCGTGGCGGTGATGCCCGACATCGGGCATTACCTTGACTTCGTGCTGGTGCTGTTCATGGCATTCGGGCTCTGCTTCGAGGTGCCCGTCGTGATCATCATTCTGGTTTCCCTGGGTGTCGTCACGCCGGCGCAACTCGTCAAGAGCCGCGGCTACGCGATCGTCGGCGCCACCGTGATTGCTGCCGTGCTGACGCCGCCGGACGTGCTCTCGATGCTGATGCTCGCCGTGCCGATGTGCGCGCTCTATGAGCTCGGCATCATCGCGGCGCGCATGCTCGCGCGCCGCCCGGCGGACAGCGAAGCGGAATCCCCGCCGGCGAGCTAGCTCTGCGAAGGCTCCGGAGCCGGTGGCGGCATGCGGTTCGGCGTAGCCGCGTAAACCTGTCGCCAGGCGATGTATTCGGCGCAGGCGAACACCACGGTCGCAACCGCGATCAGCGCGAGCCAACCGATGATCGGCACGATCATCAGGACCAGCGCCAGCACAATGAACGCGACGAACAGGACAATCCCGAACAGCAGGAATGCGCCAAGATTGGCGAGGCAGGCACTCAGGCTTTCCTTCATCGCCGCAAACGGCTCCGCGCCGTCGAGCATCACGCGCGGCACCGCGAAGAACTGCAGCGCGTAGATCAGGAACATCAGCACGATCGCGATCAGGCAGAGAATCATGACGCCGCCGCCGATGGCGCCCATGCCCATGCTCGACCCGTTTGCCGCGGATAGCCCGCCGCCGATGAGGGCGCCGAGGCCAAACACGAAGCCGCAGATCAGCAGCACCGCGCCGCCGACGATCGCCGGCAGGCAAAGCAGCAGCATCGGGCCGATCTTGCCGGGCTCCTGAAACGCGCGGAACAGGTGCGGAATCTCTGCCTTGCGCCCCTCGGATTCCTCACGCGCGGCGAATACGATGCCGCCGATCAGGGCAGGCCCGCAGATCGTGAGCACAAGGCCGCCGAGGATCGGCACGAAGTTGATCACTGCCAGGATCAGGCCCATCACCAGAAAGGCCACCGGATTCTTGAAGACGAGACCGATCGCATCGGTCAGCCAGCCAAGGCCATTGCCCGCATCGACTTTGCCGAAACTCATGGTCGTTCTCCTAGGGCCGATTGCCGGCTGTCCGGCAAGAGTAGCGGGCGCAATTCCTCTTCACAAATAATCACAATCGGCAACCTGCCCCGCTATCTCGCGGCGATGGGGACAGTTACACTTGTTCCCGAAGCAACGGATTGCCTTCTCAGAAATCCCGAAAGGGGGGACAACATGAAAAAGAACATCATCGACCACGACGATGCGCGCGACGCGAGTCTGCGCGTATCCAAGCGTGTCCGCGACAGTCTGAAAGCAGCGGCTGCCGTCATGGGCCGTCCGCTCTACGACGTCACGAACGAAGCCATCAACAATTACCTGTCTGGCCTTAAGCTCGGGGATCCGCTGGCCGCTCTGCGGCGCGGACGCTCGCGCAAGGTCGCCTGACCGGCCGCAAAAGATCACGCCCTGCTGTCCGAGGCGCGGTCCCGCGAGGCGTCTGCGCGTTCAGATTTCCGAAGGCGGGAGCACGTTCACGACTTCCGCGATCGTCGTGATCCCGAGCGCGACCTGCGCCGCGGCCGAGGCGCGCAGCGGCCGCATGCCGTCAGCACGCGCTGCCTGCATCAGGCGTGCAAGATCCATGTTCGCCTGGATCAGCGTGCGGATCTGCGGCGTTATGCGCAGCATCTCGTAGATGCCGGTGCGGCCAAGGAAACCGGTCTTGCGGCATTCAAGACAACCCTTGGGTCCGTAGATCTTCGCGGGCGGCGCGAGGTGATAGCCGTGCGTCAGCGCCGCCCACGCTTGCACGTCCAGAGCTGCCTCGGTCTTGCAGTGCGGACACAGCGTGCGCACCAGTCGCTGCGCGACGACGCCGGTCAGAGTCGACTGGATCAGGTAGTACGGCACGCCGAGATCGAGCAGGCGCGTCAATGCGCTCGGTGCATCGTTGGTGTGGAGCGTCGATAGCACGAGGTGACCCGTCAGCGACGCCTGCACGGCCATCTGCGCGGTTGCGAGATCGCGAATCTCGCCGATCATGATGATGTCCGGGTCCTGCCGCAGCAGCGTGCGCACGCCCATGGCGAAATCCAGATCGATCGCCGAGTGCACCTGCATTTGGTTGAATTCGGGCGAAACCATTTCGATCGGGTCTTCGACCGTGCACACGTTGATGTCCGGCGTCGCCAGCACTTTCAACGTCGAATAGAGCGTGGTCGTCTTGCCGGAACCGGTCGGGCCGGTGACGAGCACGATGCCGTGCGGGCGCTCGACCAGCTCGCGCCAGATTTTCTCCTCGTCGGGCGCGAAGCCGAGCTGGCGGAATTCCTTGACCACGATGTCCGGGTCGAAGATGCGCATCACGACTTTTTCGCCGAACGCGGTCGGCATGCTCGAAAGACGCAACTCCACTTCGCGGCCGCTTTGCGAACGGGTCTTGATGCGCCCGTCCTGCGGCCGGCGCTTTTCGGCGACGTCCATGCGCCCGAGAATCTTGATGCGCGAAGTCACCGCGGTCATCACCGGCGTCGGCAGCTCGAATACCTTGTGCATCATGCCGTCGATGCGAAAGCGAATCGGGCTCGTGTCGCGGCGCGGCTCGAGGTGAATGTCGGATGCGCGCTGCTCGAACGCGTATTGCAGCAGCCAATCGACGATATGCACGACATGGCGATCGTCTGCGCCGACTTCGCCGGCTTTGCCGAGCTCGACGAGCTGCTCGAAATTGAGAATCGCGCGGCCGTCGTTGACGTCGCTCTTGGCATCGCGCGCGCGCTGGATCGAGCGCTGCACGCCCCACCACTCGGCGAGATAGCGGCCGACGTCGAGCGGATTGGAAACGACGCGCTGGATATCGCGGCGCAGGATGTGACCAAGATCGGCGATCCAGCGCGTGTCGTAGGGCTCCGACGTCGCGAACACCACCTGCATTTCGCTGACCGCGACCGGCAGGATGCGATAGCGGTTGGCATACGCATGGCTGACGACCTGCGTCACGGCGGCCACGTCGATCTTCATCGGATCGATCTTGAGGTACGGCAGCGCGGCACGCTCTGCGAGCCACTGCGTCAGCACTTCCAGACTCAGCGGCTTGTCCGGATGGCGCAAGTCCGTGAGCTTGAGGTTCGCAACCAGCACGAGCGGATGCACTTCGAGGCGTCCGCGCGCGGTGCGCACGTCGACACGCACGCGCTTCACGTCGGTGTCGGAAATCACGCCGTCGGCGACGAGTGCGGCCAGCGTCTCGTCCAGATCGAGCCGACGATGCATGCCGAGCTCCGCGGAAGTTTCCTTGCGCGAACCGGTCGGATGCTGCGTCACGCTCGCCATGCGCTGAATCGCCCCGTAAAGGCTTCGGTCGATCGCTATACTAGCGCGCTTTTCCGCAGTTACCGTGAGCCAAGTCCATGGCGGGACCGACTTTTCAGGACGTGATCCAGATCTTGAACCGCTATTGGGCGGAGCAGGGTTGCGTCCTGATCCAGCCGCTGGATACCGAAGTTGGAGCGGGCACGTTCCATCCGGCTACGTTCCTGCGCTCGATCGGTCCCGAGCCCTGGGCCGCGGCGTACGTGCAGCCTTCGCGCCGGCCGACCGATGGGCGCTACGGCGAGAATCCAAACCGGCTGCAGCATTACTACCAATACCAGGTGGTGATGAAGCCGAATCCGGACGACCTCCTCGACCGCTACATCGACTCGCTGAAGGCGCTCGGCGTCGATCCGCTGGTGCATGACCTGCGCTTCGTCGAGGACAACTGGGAATCGCCGACGCTCGGCGCGTGGGGGCTCGGCTGGGAAGTCTGGTTGAACGGCATGGAAGTCACGCAGTTCACCTATTTCCAGCAGGCGGGCGGCCTCGAATGCCGGCCGGTTACGGGCGAGATCACCTACGGACTCGAACGCCTCGCGATGTATCTGCAGAACGTCGACAACGTGTTCGATCTGGTCTGGACGAAGGCGCCGCATGGCGTCGTCACGTACGGCGACGTGTTCCATCAGAACGAGATCGAGCAATCGACGTACAACTTCGAGCACGCCAACGTCGCCGAGCTTCTGCACTGGTTCGACGTTTGCGAAGGCGAGGCCAAGAAACTCGTCGAAGCGGGACTGCCGTTGCCTGCATACGAGCAGGTCATGAAGGCGAGCCACACGTTCAACCTGCTCGATGCGCGTCGTGCGATCAGCGTCACCGAGCGCCAGCGCTACATTTTGCGCGTGCGCACGCTGTCGCGCGCAGTGGCCGAAGCGTATTACGCGCAGCGCGAAAAGCTCGGCTTTCCGGGATTGAAGGCGAAGAAGGAAGCGGCGTGATGTCGACCGCGACCGCAGATGCGCTGCTGATCGAAATCGGCACCGAGGAACTTCCGCCGAAGTCGCTCGACGAACTCGCGGCGGCTTTTTCGACGGGCGTCTGCGCCGGCCTTGGCAAGCGCGATATCGAAGCCGATGTGGCCGCAGTCAAAACCTACTGCTCGCCGCGCCGGCTCGCGGTCCTTGTTCCGCGCGTTGCCAAGATGCAACCGGATTCGACCGAGGAAATCTGGGGGCCGCCTGCGAGCGTCGGACTCGATGCGAGCGGACAACCAACCAAAGCGCTCATCGGTTTCGCGAAGAAATGCGGTGTCGATGTATCCGCGCTGCAGCAACTCACCAAAGCGGACGGCGTTTATTTCGGTTTCCGCCGCGAGCGGCGCGGTCAGCCGACCGCCGCGCTCATTCCGGAAATCGTCGCCGAGGCACTGAAGGCGTTGCCGATTCCCAAGCCCATGCGCTGGGGCGATCACGATTACAGTTTCGTGCGGCCGGCGCATTGGCTCGTCCTGCTGCTTGGCGCCGAAGTGATCGATGGCGAAATTCTCGGATTGA
>DASYJJ010000078.1:0-5806 GCA_035996605.1 Rhodanobacteraceae bacterium | reverse complement strand
GCGAGCGGCCCGGTCTTGTCGATGATGCGCACGCCCGCTTCCTGCGTCTCGATGACGATCTTTTCGATCTCGCCAAGCCGCCCCGCGACTTCCGGATGCAGCTTCATCGCGCACTCGACCGCAGTCTGCGCATGAAACTCGGCGGGATAGCTGATCTTGAACAGGACATTCTCCATCACGTAGCTGCCAAACGGCCGTTCGAACTCGAAAGGTTTGCCTTTGAATGCAACGTCATAGAAGCCCCACGTTTTCGCGGTCAAGGCCGACGGATAGCCGACGCAACCCTTGGTCGCGTTCAGCGCGTGTGTCACCGCGCGCCGGCACGCATCGCCGGCCGCCCAGCTCTTGCGCGGCACCGCATTGGGCGCGTGGCGATATGTGCGCAGGACGCCATTATCGATCCAGCTATGCGACACCGCGTTGACGATATCGTCCTTGCTGCCGCCGAACATGTGCGTCGCGACCGCAGTCGACGCGAGACGCACCAGGATCACGTGATCGAGCCCGACGCGATTGAATGAATTCTTGAGCGCGTAGCAACCCTGGATTTCGTGTGCCTTGATCGCGTAGCCGAGCACGTCGCGGACGGTCATCGCCTGGCCGCCTTCGCGAATCGCCTTGCGCGAAAGGTAATCGGCCACGGCGAGAATCGCGCCGAGATTGTCCGAAGGATGCCCCCACTCGGCTGCGAGCCAGGTATCGTTGAAATCGAGCCAGCGCACCTGCACGCCGATGTTGTAGGCCGCTTGCGCGGGATCGAGCTCCCATGCGGTGCCCGGAACGCGCGCGCCGCCGGGCAGCACCGCGCCGTGAACGAGCGGTCCGAGATGCTTGACGCATTCCGGAAATTTCATCGCCAGCATCGCGCAGGCCATCGAATCGAGCAGCATGTAGCGCGCGGTGTCGAACGCTTCCCTGGATTCGATGCGCGTGTCGGCGACGTAGTTGGCGATATCGACCATTGGCGGATCGGGATCCGGCCGCTGGGCCGAGCGGATGTCGTGCGATGACATGGAGCTTCCGTCGTTGCAGAAATGGAATCGAGATCGCGGCGGAGTCGCTCGCGAGGGCGCGCATTGTGCCAGATGAACATGCGGCGCGCCGAGCCGGACAAACGCCCGTGCGCGCGTATTGGGAAACGCAGCCGATCGATCCGAGCCGTCGACCGCGCAGGCGCTTCGGCACTCCAAGGCGCCGCGTCGCGTGCCGACGACACCGCGGTTGGCACAAACTGATCGGCGCATGCAGAATTCCAGAGCCTTCATCGTCCGGCCGCCTCCTTGCTCAACGGCTCCGCACTCGAGCGAATCCTGAGACTCAGCGCCTTCGACGGCGATTCCGCCGCGGCTCTGCGTGCGCTGCACGGACACTTCTCGGCGCGTTTTCCCGATTGCTCGCTGGCGCTGGTGCTGATCGGGGATTTGCCGCCCGGCCAGTGCCGCCTTGCCGGTCTGATCGGGCCCGACGGAACTGAGCATGTGCCGAATGTCGATCCGTTCGGCGAGCACATGACATTGCCGTTGTTCGGCGACGCGCTCACCGCGCGTCTTTTCGCCGAGAACATCCCTCGCGTTGTGCGTGTCGCGCCGACCGAGTTCGCCTTGCCGTTCGCGCAAGCTCTGCTTGCACCGGCCGCGTTGCTCGGGGTCCCGGTAGTCAACGCCGGCGCGATCCGGCACTGGCTCGTGTTCGGCAGCACGTTTCATCCGCGCTTCGACCGCATCGATCTCGATGCGCTGCTGCTCGAGGCGAACCTCGCCGCGAACCTCATCATCCGCCCGCTCGCGACGCGTGCATTGCGCGACGAGACCGATCGACAGCGGCGCGCGATCGAAGGGCTCGCCGATGTGCAGAGGTTGTTGCTGCCTGACAATCCAGTGATTCGCGGCCTCGAATACGCCGTGCACTGGCAGCCGGCGGAAACGGCCGCCGGCGACTACTACGACCTGATGTCGCTCACGTCCGTCGCGCCAGCCGACTTCACGCCGTGCGACGCCGATGTCTGGGCCGTTCTTCTCGCCGACGTTTCAGGTCACGGCGCCGCTGCCGCGATGGAAGCCGTTCAGTTCGATGCGATCCTTCGCACGTACCAGGGCGGCGAGGACGACAGTGGACCCGCCGCTGCACTGACTTATGCCAACCGTTATTTCTTCTCGCGCCGCCAGCGCCAGCATTTCCTGACCGCGTTTGCGCTGCTCTATCGGCCGGACCTGCGCCGCGCCATCTATGTCGCCGCCGGTCATCCGCCATTGCTACACCGTCGCGGCGAAACCGTGACGCCGCGCGGCGCAGGTGAGCAGATTCCGCTCGGCATCCTACGCGATCACGTGTTCCGCAACAGCGAGTTCGAAGTCGATCCGGGCGACGTATTCGTGCTCTATACCGACGGCATCGTCGAAACGCGCGATCGCAACGGCCACCCGTTCGGCACCGAACGCCTCGCAGCGCTCGTCGGCGAAGGCCCCGAAGAACCGGCCGCACTGCTCGTCACGCTGCGTGACGCCGTCTTCGAGCATCAGCGCGGACCCATCGGTGTCGACGATCAGACGATGATCCTCTTGCGGATCGCGCACTAGGCGTTCGCACGCGAACCGAGGATTCTGATTCGGCGCGCTCGGGGCTTTCGCGCCTCACCCGCGGGCTTGTGCGCGCAGTGCGTGTCAGTGCATCGTTGCTATCCCAAACGCGTGTTTGAATTCCCGTGCCGACGCGCTATCCGCATCTTTTCGCTCCGCTCGATCTCGGCTTTGCAACCTTGCCGAACCGTGTGCTCATGGGTTCGATGCATACCGGCCTCGAGGATCATGCGCGCGACTTCGACAAACTCGCCGCTTTCTTCGCCGAGCGTGCACGCGGCGGTGTCGGTCTCATGGTCACGGGCGGAATCGCGCCGAGCATCGAGGGCTGGCTGAAGCCATTCGCCGGACGCTTGTCGATGCCTTGGCACGTGTCGCGACACCGAAAGGTCACGCGCGCCGTGCATGCCGAAGGCGGGCGCATCTGCATGCAGATCCTGCACGCCGGCCGTTATGCGTATCACCCGCTCTCGGTCGCTCCTTCGGCGATCAAGTCGCCGATCACTCCGTTCAAACCCCGAGCGCTTTCTGCGCGCGGCGTCGAGCGGTCGGTACGCGACTTCGTCGATTGCGCGAAACTTGCGCAGGATGCCGGCTACGACGGCGTCGAAGTTATGGGTTCGGAAGGTTACCTGTTGAACCAGTTTCTGGCCGAACGCACGAACAAGCGCGACGACGACTGGGGCGGATCGATCGAAAAGCGCCAGCGCTTTCCGGTCGAGATCATTCGGCGCATGCGGGCGGCGGTCGGTCGCGAATTCATCATCGTGTATCGCCTGTCGATGCTCGATCTCGTCGAAGGCGGACAAAGCTGGGACGAGATCGTGGCGCTCGCGAAGAAAATCGAAGCCGTCGGCGCGACGATCATCAACACCGGCATCGGCTGGCACGAAGCGCGCGTGCCGACCATCGTCACCAGCGTTCCGCGTGCCGCGTTCGCGTGGGTGACGCAACGGCTCAAGCGCGAGGTGCGCCTGCCGCTCATAACGACGAACCGCATCAACATGCCTGACGTCGCCGAACGCATTCTCGCCGAAGGCGACGCCGACATGGTTTCCATGGCGCGGCCACTGCTCGCCGATCCGCGCTGGGTGGCCAAGGCGCGCGACGATCGCGCCGATGCAATCAACACGTGCATCGCATGCAACCAGGCCTGCCTCGATCACGTGTTCGAAAATCGTCGCGCAACCTGCATGGTCAATCCGCGCGCCTGCAACGAAACCGAGCTGGTCGTGCGACCTTCCCAAAAGCCGAAGCGCATCGCGGTCGTCGGCGCCGGTCCCGCGGGACTTGCGTGCGCGACGACGCTCGCCGAGCGCGGCCATCGCGTCACGCTCCTCGAGCAGGCGTCCGAAATCGGCGGTCAGTTCAACATGGCCAAGCGCATTCCAGGCAAGGAAGAGTTCGTGGAGACACTCCGCTATTTTTCCGGACGCATTCGCGAGACGGGCGTCGAGCTTCGACTCAACACGCGGGCAAGCGCAGCCGACTTGCGCGAAGGCGGGTTCGAAGAAGTCGTGATCGCCTGCGGCGTCACGCCGCGCGCAGTGCAGATTCCTGGCATCGGTCATCCGAACGTGATGACGTATGCCGATCTGCTTCTCGGAGGCCGCATCGCGGGCAAGCGCGTTGCGATCGTCGGCGCCGGCGGCATCGGCTTCGATGTTGCCGAATACCTCGTGCAATCACCGCCGTCGCCGACCACCGACATCGCACGCTGGACACATGAATGGGGCATCGACACGACGCTTGCATCGCGAAGCGGTCTCTTGCCGCCCGCTCCCGAACCGGCCGATCGCGAAGTGTGGCTGCTGCAACGGACACAAGGCCGTCCGGGCGCGCGACTCAACAAGACCACGGGATGGGTGCACCGCGCAACACTCAAGGCGAAAGGCGTTGCAATGCTCGGCGGCGTCGACTACGAACGCATCGACGATGCCGGGCTTCACATCCGCATCGACGGCAAAGAACAGCTGCTTGCAGCCGAAACGATCGTCATCTGTGCCGGCCAGGAACCCAATCGCACGCTGCACTCGGAGCTCGCGGGATTCGGAGCGTCGCTTCATCTCATCGGCGGCGCCGACGTTGCAGCCGAGCTCGATGCGAAGCGCGCGATCGATCAAGGCACGCGGCTCGCCGCGAGTTTGTAAACGCGCCGCGGCGTTGCCTCGCTATTCAGCACCCGACTGATATTGCAAGACGATCACATCGAAGGAATTGCAATGAAACTCTACTTTTCCCCGGGCACCTGCGCTCTCGCCGATCACATCGTGCTCGCGTGGATCGGAAAGCCCTACGAGATCAAGAAGGTCTCGCGCGAAGAACGCGCGCAGCCTGCGTTCCTGAAGCTCAATCCGGCCGGCGCCGTTCCGGTCATCGAGGAAAACGGCTGGGTACTGACGCAGAACGCGGCGATCCTCAACTATCTCGCGGACACGTTCCCCGAAGCGCGGCTCGGCGGCGACGGCACGCCGAAAGGCCGCGCTGAAGTGAACCGCTGGCTGGCGTTCATCAATTCGGATGTGCATCCAGCGTTCAAACCGCTGTTCGGCTCGGCCGCATTCCTCGAAGATCCCGCGCTGATCGAAAAAGCGAAGTCCAACGCGAGGAGCAACCTTCGCACGATGTTCGAGCGCCTCGACGCGCAGCTCGCGGGTCGCGAGTGGCTCGTCGGTTCGCGCTCGATCGCCGATCCTTATCTCTTCGTGACGCTGCGTTGGGCGAAAGGTCAAGGCATCGATCTAGAGGGACTCGACAACCTCGAACGATTCATGAAACGCATGAACGCCGATGCGGGAGCGCAGAAGGCGCTTGCGGAGCAGGAAGCGGCCTGATTCTTCTCTCCTGCCGTCCGTCCCCTCTCCCGCTTGCGGGAGAGGGCTACGGTGAGGGACACGCCGATTCAACACTCCGTTGTCTGTAAGCGAGCACCCTCGATGCCGTCACCGCCTCGACGCGAGATCCATCGTCAGCTAGGACCGCTCGTCAATCGGCACGAACTCGAGATCCTGCGGCCCGACGTAATTCGCACTCGGCCGGATGATCTTGCCGTCCTCGCGTTGCTCGATCACGTGCGCGCTCCAGCCTGACGTGCGCGAAATCACGAACAACGGCGTGAACATCGCGGTCGGCACGCCCATCATGTGATAGCTGACGGCGCTGAACCAATCGAGGTTCGGGAACATCTTCTTGATCGACCACATGGTCGATTCGAGACGCTCGGCGATCTC
>DASYJJ010000077.1:0-12614 GCA_035996605.1 Rhodanobacteraceae bacterium | reverse complement strand
ATGTCGGTGTATTCGTGCGTTTCGCCGGCGATGGCGGTCTTGAGGTTCAAGTCGGTGGCGCCGAACGGAAGCCCCGTGGCCGGATCGCCGACGGCTTCGAGGTATTCGAGATGTCCGTGCGCGTGCCCGGTCTCGCCTTCTGCGGTCGAGCGAAATACTGCGGCGACATCGTTATGGCCTTCGACATCCGCCTTCTGGGCGAAATACAGATAGCGGCGATTGGCTTGCGATTCGCCGGCGAACGCGGCTTTGAGATTGGATTCGGTGCGTGAACCCTTGAGATTGCTCATTTGCTGTCACCTCATGGCGTGTGGCTGAAGAGGGAGGGCGCGGCTTGCGCCGAGCGTAACGCCGTGGCGCTACCGATAGAAATTGATAGATACGATGGCTTCGATGCATGGCGCCTATCGCCGCGAAAACCTCGCCGGGCTCGCGCGGAAGGTCGAAAACCCTCGTTCACGAGTTCGCGCGGGCTCCTTTCGGGCGGCGGCGATTGGCGGGGTGGTCGGCACTGCGCGGGCCACAGGCCGATCGCGGGTCGAGCAGCTCGCGCGGAAGCGTGCTGAACAACTCGGCCAACCGCTTCAGGAACGGCGCCATCGCAGAACTCTTGCGCCAGACCATCGCAATGCGCCGGCTCGGCGCGTGCCCTCGGAATTCGATGAGACGGATGTCCGAAGACTGCGCAACCGGTGGCTTCACCGCGAGCGTCGGCAACAGCGTGACGCCGACGTTGGCCGCGACCATCTGGCGCAGCGTTTCCAGACTGGTCGCGCGGAATCCGCTCTTTTCGCTCGCACCGGCGAGCTGGCAAACCTCGAGCGCCTGATCGCGCAGGCAGTGCCCGTCCTCGAGCAGAAGCAGGGTCTGGTCGGTGAGATCGTCGAGCTTGAGTTGCTTGCGCGAGGAGAGCGGATGATGCTCGGGCACCGCAAGCAGGAAAGGTTCCTCGAACAGGAACTGCTGATGCAGCTGGTCGTCGTGGATCGGCTGCGCAAGGACGCCTGCATCGAGCCGGCCCTCGCGAAGCTGCTTCAACACGATCTCGGTCTTCTCCTCGACGAGCAGCAGTTCGAGACGCGGAAAACGCTCGCGGATCTTCGGCACGACATGCGGCAGGAGATAGGGTCCGAGCGTCGGGAAAATGCCGAGCCGGACCGTGCCGGATTCCGGATCCTTGGTGCGCCGCGCGATCTGCCGGATCTGTTCGACCTCGTTGAGCACTTCGCGCGCACGTTGCACGATTTCGCGGCCGACTTCCGTAAGCAGCACCTTGCGCGGCGTGCGCTCCACCAGCGCGACGCCGAGCTCCTCCTCGAGCTTGCGGATCTGCGTCGACAGGGTCGGCTGGCTGACGAAGCTCGCCGTCGCGGCACGACCGAAATGCTTGTGTTCGGCGAGCGCAACCAGATATCTGAGATCGCGTAGGTTCATCGTCGTTTCCATTGACATGGACTATCGAATTGATATTAACAATCGATTTGAACAATGGGAAGGGCGCCCGTATCTTTTGCCTCGTAGCGCGAAACAGCGCGACCAATCCCGGGTTCATTTCCTGTGCCCATTTCAATCCTCAAGGAGCGACACATGCTGACCGTCGGCGACAAGTTTCCCCAGTTCAAACTCAAGGCAACCGTGGCTATCGAGGATCTCGATACCGCGTTCGCAGAAATCGACAACGCAACTTACAAGGGCAAGTGGACGCTCGCGTTCTTCTATCCGAAGGACTTCACGTTCGTTTGCCCGACCGAGATCAAGGGCTTCGGTGATCTCAATGCGCAGTTCGCGGATCGCGACTGCCAGGTGCTCGCGGCGAGCACCGACAGCGAATTCGTGCATCTCGCCTGGCGCCGCGACCACAAGGATCTGAAGCACCTGCCGTTTCCGATGCTCGCCGATACGGCCAAGCGTTTGTCGACGGCGCTCGGCATCCTCGACACGGAAGAGGGCGTGGCCAAGCGCGCGACGTTTCTTGTCGATCCGGACGGCGTGATCCGCTTCAGCTATGTCACCGACGGTAGCGTCGGTCGCAATCCGCAAGAAGTATTGCGCGTGCTCGATGCGCTGCAGACGGACGAGCTTTGTCCGTGCAACTGGAGCAAGGGCGACGAAGTGTTGAAGGCGGCGTGATCGATCGATAGACAGGGTTGTGATCGGGCGAGGCGTCCCTATGTTCCGGGAACGGCTCTCCGGGCGACGCAAGTGCGGCGCCCATGGTTTGGGCGGCATCGGTCTCCTCCCCTCCCCAACGATGTCGCCCCGGCCGGCGACCCCGCAGTCGCCGGCCACCTGTACTTGTGCGGGCATCCGTGCCCGCGCAAAAGCAAGATCAAGAGCGGCCATCCGTGGCCGCACTTTTCTAGACAGATAAAGAAAAAGCCCGGCTTCGGCCGGGCCGCTTCTTAAGGAGTGCCCGTATGAATCTTGAAACGATCAAAGCGCGGATTCCGGATTATGCGAAGGATCTGCGTCTCAATCTCGACTCGGTGTTGAGCGAAAGCGGTGCGCCGGGTCTCTCCGCACAACAGATATCCATCATCACGCTCGCGAGTGCGATCGCATCGCGTCACGAGCCGCTGACCGAAGCGATCGCGGCGCAAGCAAGTCAGGTGTTGAGTCCCGCAGAAATCGACGGCGCGCGCGCAGCAGCGGCGATCATGGCGATGAACAACGTCTACTACCGCTTCACGCATCTCGTCGGCGATCCCGAATACCAGACGTTGCGCGCGAGCCTGCGCATGAATGTCATGGCGAATCCGGGCTGCGGCAAGATCGATTTCGAGCTCGCCTCGCTCGCCGTGTCGGCCATCAATGGCTGCGGCAAGTGCGTCGAATCGCACGAGAAAACGCTGCGCAAGCACGAAGTGCCTGTTCTGGCGATCCAGAGCGCCGTGCGCATCGCCGCGGTCATTCACGGGGTAGCAGTCACGGTGGAACAGGCCGCAGCAGCCGCGCCGGCGCTCGCCGAAGCGGCCTGATCGGCCGATACTCGGGCGCGTCGCGACCAACGCGCGACGCGCCCGTTTTTTTTGTCTCGGGCATGCACTTTTTTACAGCCTCATGACTAATCGCCCATGCCGGGGCCTGTACCCTGTGATGTCCTCCGCGGCCTCTTCTTTGGGTATTCGTGATGCGCGTACTCCTCCGGGCGATATTCGTTGCGTTTGCGCTGACTGCAGCCGTTTCTTCGGCGGCGAAAAACGATGTTGCCGATGAAGTCCCGGTAGGCAAGCTGCCGCCCGATGCAATCCCGCAGCACTACTCATTGCACTTCAGCGTCGATCCGCGATCCGAACGCTTCAGCGGCGAGACTCGGATTCGCGTTCGGCTCTCTGCGCCAGCGGACCACGTTTGGCTGCACGCTCAGCAGCTCGAGATCGCAAAGGCGACGGTAGCCACATCCAAAGGCGAAGCGCGCCCGGCGAGCACGATCACGCATGCCGACGCCGGTGTTCTCGAAGTGCGCTTCGGACGCACGTTGCCGGCGGGCGACATCGATCTCGCGTTCGAATACACCGCGCCGTTCAACGGTCAGCTCGAAGGCGCGTACAAGGTCAAGGTGGGCGACGACGCGTACATCGTCACGCAGATGGAACCGATCAGCGCGCGCTATGCGTTTCCCGGTTTCGACGAGCCGCGCTTCAAGACACCGTTCGACATCACGTTGACCGTGCCGACGGACGAAGTCGCGGTCGCCAATACGCGCCAGCTCGACGAGAAGAAATCGACCGACGGAAAGTGGAAGACAATGACGTTCGCGACGACGAAGCCCCTGCCGACGTATCTCGTCGCATTTGCGGTGGGGCCGTGGGATGTCGTCGATGCGCCGCCGATTCCGCCGAATTCGGTGCGCAAAAATCCGATTCCGCTTCGTGGCATCGCGCCGCGCGGGAAAGGCAAGAAGCTCGCGTGGGTGCTCGGCGAGACGCCCGCGGTCATCAAATTCTACGAGGACTACACCGCGCAACCTTATCCATTCGACAAGCTCGATCTTCTCGGAGCACCGGATTTTTCTGCCGGAGCGATGGAGAACGCGGGCCTCATCGTCTATCGCGATGCATTGCTCCTTCTCGACGAACATTCGCCGGCGGAACGATATCGAAGCGTGTTCAACGTCAACGCGCATGAGATCGCGCATCAGTGGTATGGCGATCTCGTCACCGTGCCGTGGTGGGACGATATCTGGCTCAACGAGGCTTATGCGACCTGGGCGCAGCGCAAGGCCACCGTCGCACTGAAACCCGAATATTTCGGCGATCTCGAGTCGCTCGAATTTCGCCTCGCGACGATGAAGAACGACAGCCTCCTCACAGCACGCAAGGTGCGACAGCCGATCAACGGTCACGGCGACATCGAGACCGCGTTCGACAACATCACCTATCAGAAAGGCGCAAGCGTGCTTGCGATGTTCGAGACATGGGTCGGTGAAGAAACGTTCCGCCGGGGCATGCGCGACTATCTCGCGAATCACCGGTTCGGCAGCGGCAACGCCGACGATCTGATCGCATCGCTCGGCAAGGCGAGCGGCAGGCGCGAGATGTTCGCCAAGTCGATGAGCAGTTTTCTCGATCAGCCGGGCATTCCGCTGGTGCACACCGCTGTCGACTGCAAGGACGGCCATGCGTCGCTCTCGCTCGGCCAGTCGCGCTATCTGCCGTACGGCGTGCTCGGCGAAGGCACGCCGCGCTGGAGCGCACCGGTTTGCACGCGCTTCGGACGCGGCGCGGAGTCGGACACGCAATGTTTCGTGCTCGACCAATCCGAGCAGCGGTTCCCGCTCGAAGGCGCTTGTCCGGATTGGTACCTGCCGAACGCGCAAGCGCGCGGCTACTACCGTTTCGAGATGACGCCAGCGGATTTGAGCCATCTCGGCGACGCGGTTCAACACTTGTCCGCGCCCGAGCAGGTTGTCTATGCCGATGCATTGAACGGAGCATTCCAGCGCGGCGATCTCGGCCCGACCGCGATACTCGACGCGATGCCGCATCTGGCCGGGTCCGACACGCCCCACGTCGCAACCGCGTTGTTCGCGCCGTTCGAGTGGATTCGTGAAGAGCTCGCCGACGATGCGGCGCGTTCAGCGCTCGATGCGTACGCGATTTCGATCTACAAGCCGCGGCTGGAACAAATGAGTTACCGGCGCCGCGACGGCGATGCGAGCACGACGATCGCGTTGCGCGCGCGTCTTGCGGGGTTTCTCGCGCTGACAGTGCGCGATGCGGGCGTGCGAGCTGAGCTCGTCAAGCAAGGCCGCGCAGCGCTCGGTCTGGATGGCTCGGGCAAAGTCGACCTGTCCCGCGCCGATCCCGATCTGCTGCGCAGCGCGCTCAAAGTCACCGTGCAGGAAGACGGTGCGCGGGCGTTCGAAGCCGCACAACAGGAACTCGCGGTGAATCGCGACACCGCGCGCCGCTATGCGCTTCTGGCCGCGCTCGGCGCAACGCGCGATCCGGCGCTCGCGGAAAAAGCGCGCGATTTCGGTCTCGATCAGAGCGTCCAGATCGGCGAGATTGCCAACCTCTATGAAGCGCAAGCGAGCGAACCCGAAAACCGCATCGCGATGTGGCAGTGGCTGCAGACGCACTATGAGCCGTACCGCGCTCGCCTGCCTGCATTCCGCCGCGGCTACATGCCCAAGATATTCGCCGAAGGCCGTTGCAGCGCCGGGGATGCGGACGAGCTTTCCGCATTCTTCGCGCCGCGCATCAAGGATCTGGTCGGAGGCGATCGAGGCCTCGGTCAGACGCTCGAGACGATCCGCCAATGCGCTTCGCTGCGCGAGCACATCGGCCCGCGTGCCCTCGCCGGGTGGATCGAGACGCGCGAAAGCAGTCTTCGTGGGACCGCGACGGCGCCGGCAAATGCCGGACGGCAGCACTGAGCAGGCGCGCCCGGAGGCCGGATCGGCAGGATCGGTCGGATCAGGAAATCGCGGCGTTCGTAAACTGCGCTGCGCTGCTAAGATGCCGCGCAACGTCTGACACACGGATTTGCGATGGACGAGCCTTCTTCCGTGGCGGAAGTGTTCTCGCGTATTCCCGAGCGCAATACCGGCGATGCGATGCTGCGCACCGCGCAGCAGCACCATGTCGTCCTTTCGAGCATGGCCGACACCAAGGCCAACATCATCATCACGGTTTCCTCGATCGTGCTGACGTTGTCGCTGGGCCGCATCGGAGACACGGAACTTCGTCCGGCCGTGCAGACGCTCGCCGCGTTCACGCTGATCTCGCTGTTCTTCGCGATCCTCGCGGTTTTGCCCAAGCACCGTTCGGTGCGGCTCGGCCCCGGCGAGTTTCCGGAAAATTTCAATCTGCTGTTCTTCGGCCATTTCGCCGACATGCCGCGCGAGCGGTTCCTGCGCGAAGTGGCAGCGGCGATGAAGCCGGATGGTTCGGTTTATGAAACGATGGCGAACGATCTCTATTCGATCGGCTGGTATCTCGCGCACCGCAAATATCGCTATCTGCGCTTCAGCTATCTCTTTTTCCTCGCCGGGTTCGTCATTGCGTGCGCCGAGCAGGCGTGGAGACTGCTGATGCCCTGAACCCCGCGCCGCGCGTGCTTGCGTTGCAGACAGTGGCGGAACCACCCATGCGGTTCCGTACCACGAGCCATATGCCGTAACCGCCTCATGACCGAGGGTTTCCCATGCGCGCATTTCTGCATCGCCTTGCCTACATCACGGGTTTGTTCGTCGCCGCTGCGGCACATGGCGAGCCGCAGGCGCCGCCGACACTGGAGCCCTGGCGCACATGGGTGCTGCACGGCCAGGAATTCCGTGCCTGCCCGCTGATCGCCGGGCGGCAAGGAAACGTGCCGGACGATTATCTCTGCGCATGGCCGGGCGTCCTTTCGCTGAACGCGGACGCCGGCGGCGCGAGCTTCACGCAGCATTGGCGCGTCGACGCCGAATCGTGGATTCCATTGCCGGGCGATGCGGCGCACTGGCCGCAGCAGGTCAGCGTGGACGGCCAGCCGGCGCCTGTTGTCGATCATGAAGGTCCGGCGCTGCGTCTTGCCGCGGGCAGCCATGAGATCCGCGCGCGCATCCCGTGGCGCGAGCGTCCGCAAATGCTCGAAGTCCCGCCGGCCATTGGTCTGGTCGCCCTCATCGTCGACGGAAAATCGGTGACACCGATTCAGCGCAAGGACCGCGAACTGACGCTCGGCCGCGGTGCCGCCGCCGCGCCGGAAGTCGACAGTATCGAGCTGCACGTCTATCGCAAGCTGGCCGACGGAATTCCGGCGATGCTGACGACCGAGATCCGCATCGGCGTATCCGGACAGGCGCGCGAAGAGACGATCGGCCCGGCGCTGCCGGCCGGTTTCGAACCGCTGCGGCTCGACAGCGACGAATGGCCAGCGCGCCTCGATGCCGATGGACGCCTGCGCGTGCAGGTGCAGCCGGGGACATCGGTTGTGAAGCTCGAAGCGCGCGCGATTGCGCCGATCGACAAGGTCGTCGCACGAGTACCGGGCCAGCCGTGGCCGAAGCAGGAAATCTGGAGCTACGAAGCCGAGCCGAATCTGCGCGTGACTTCCGCGGCCAGCGCGTTGCAAGTCGATCCGCGCCAGGCCGACGTCGACCAGGAATGGCAGACGTTGCCCGCGTTTGCGCTCGGCGATGGTGCGGAGCTCACGATCGAAGAACGCTCGCGCGGCCTCGCCGCCGACGACAAGAACCGACTGACGCTCGATCGAGAGATGTGGCTCGATTTTTCCGGCGACGGCTGGTTTGCGCGCGATCGCGTCGGCGGCGAAATGCTGCGCGGCTGGCGCTTCGACGTCGCGCCGCCGCTGACGCTCGAACGTGCCGACGCGCTGAACGCAAGCTTCCGCGCGCACAACGGCGAGAACCTGCTTGTCACACGCGGCGCCGAAGCCGGAACCACCGGCGTCGAATGGCGAACGCCGAATGTCGATCTCGGTGCCGGCGTGCGCATTGCTTCGGCCGCCTCCGTGCTTCCCGTGACCGGATGGCAGGACAGTTTCGAGCGCGTCAACACGACGCTGCACTTGCCGAGCGGTTACAAACTCATTGGTGCGCCCGGCGCGGACAGCGCAGCCGGAAGCTGGCTTTCGGGCTGGACGCTGCTCGACGTCTTCATCTCGGCGATTGTCGTATTGCTCGCATGGCGGTTCTTCGGCGCGCTCGGCGCAGCGATTGCTGCCGGCTTTCTCGTATTGAGCTATCACGAATCCGGTGCGCCGCTGTGGACGCTGCTCGTGGTGCTTGCGCTCGGGTTGGTCGCGCGGTTGCTTCCCGTCGGAAAGCTTGCCGTTGCGGCAACGTGGACCTTCCGCGCTGCACTCGCGCTGCTCGTGCTCGTCGCGCTGCCGTTTGTCGCCGATCAGCTTCGGTATGCGTTGCATCCGCAGCTCGAAAGGGGCGTCGTCTTTTCGCAGGATACGGGCGCCGCAATTGGGGGTCTCCGTCAGCGCGGAGCGGCCGTCGACAAGGATGGACAGGCCATGCAATCCAACGAGGCGCCGGCACCGAGCGCACCCGAGCAACGCGAGGAACTGGAGACAAAGACGGTTTCGGGTGACGCGGTTCGCCGCGTCGATGTGGAATCGGCGAAACCCACTATCACCGTCGCGGCATCGAACATTCGCACCGGCGACATCATCGATCACTACAGCGAATCCACGATCGTGCAGACCGGTGCGGGCGAGCCGGGCTGGAACTTCGGTTCGAACTACGTGCTCAGCTGGACAGGGCCGGTGCTGCCATCGCAGAGCGTGCGGCTTGTCATCGCGCCGCCCTGGCTGGTCCGACTGCTGCGCGTTTGCATGGTCGCGCTGCTCGCCGCACTGATCGTGCGCCTGGTGCGCGGGCATCGCGGCACGTTGGCGCGTGCATCCGCGGTTTCGCTCGCGGGTGCGTTCGCATTCTCGGTGTTGTCGATTCCATCGCCGGTACGCGCACAGAGTTTTCCGCCAGAGAATCTGCTCAACGAGTTGCGCACGCACTCGATAGAGGCGCCTGCGTGCGTGCCGAACTGCGCCAGCATCGCGAACGCCGACATCAGTGCTCGCGGCGACGAGATCCGCGTCGTGCTCGAAGCGCATGCGGCGGCGCATGTCGCGTTTCCGGTTCCGGCGGGCGATGACGCGCTGCAGCTGCGCAGTGTCAGCGTCGACGGCGTCGCGCAGGACGGCATTGCGAGCAACAAGGGGATTCTGCACGTTGGGCTCGCGCGCGGCGTGCATCGTGTCGAGCTCGCGTATTCCTCCACATCGGACAAGATATCGATCAAGTTTCCGCTTCAGCCGATGCGTGCCGCGTTCTCGGGCGAAGGGTGGCAAGCGAGCGGATTGAACGACGACAGGCTCTTGACCGAAAGCCTGTCGCTCTCACGTGCGCGCCAAAACGGCACCGCGGGTCCTGCGGGCACACAGCGCTTCAGCCCATTCGTATTGATCCATCGCTTCGTGACGCTTGGTCTCAACTGGTCGATCGACACGAACGTGCGTCGCCTCGCGCCAAGCCACGGCGGATTCACGGTGTCGATTCCGGCGCTCGCCGGCGAACACGTTTCGACGGCGGGGATCAAGACGCAAGGCGGATCGATTATCGCGGCGATCGCGGACGATGAAGGCGACACTGCATGGAGCAGCACACTCGACAAGGCCGACACGCTTACGTTGACGGCGCCGGCGCAGAGCGATCGAGCCGAAATCTGGCATGTGGCGGCGAGCCCGATCTGGCATCTGGAATCGAGCGGGGTGCCGGTGTCCGCGGATGCCAATGCGGACAAGAACGACTACCGCAATTTCGTCTTTCAACCTTTGCCCGGCGAAACGCTGACGCTTCGCATCAGCAAACCGCAAGCTGCCGATGGATCGACGCGCGCGATCGACCGCGCGAGCCTCGTGACGAGCGCCGGACAGCGCGCGTCCGATTCGGTGCTCGATCTTTCGATACGCGCGAGCCAGGGCGGCGAGCAGGCGATCACGCTCCCGGCCGACGCCGAAGTCATGAATGTCTCGCGCAACAACGAGGTGCTGAACCTGCGGCCGCGCGACGGCAAGCTGAGTCTGCCGCTGGTGCCCGGAACGCAACGGTTTCAGATTCGTTTTCGCGAGCCCGCGCCGGTTGCGTTGGCAACACACACGCCGGGTGTCGCGCTGGGCTTGCCGGCCGCGAATATCGATCTCGGCGTCGATCTTCCGGCCGATCGCTGGTTGCTCGCGACAAGCGGGCCGACGCAGGGTCCGGCGGTTCTGTATTGGAGCGAGCTCGTGGTCATGCTCATCGTTGCGTGGGCGCTTGCGCGTACCGGCAAGACGCACCTTTCTTTCCGGCAATGGATTCTGCTCGGCATCGGCTTCTCGACATTTTCCTGGCTCGCGCTGCTGCCGGTGGTCGCGTGGCTTTTCGCGCTCGAATGGCGCGCTCGCATCGCCTCGCCGGCGTCGAACGTTTTGTTCAATCTCGCTCAGATCGGGCTTGCGATTCTGACCGGGCTCGCGCTGCTGTGTCTCGCGGCGGCGATTCCGCAAGGATTGCTCGGCACGCCCGACATGCACGTCGCAGGCAACGGTTCCTCGGCGCAAGCGCTGCGCTGGTTCGCGGATCGCAGCAGCGATGCATTGCCCGGAGCAACCGCGATCAGCGTCCCGCTTTGGGTCTACAAGGTGGCGATGCTCGCGTGGGCAACATGGTTGGCCAATGCGGTCGTCGGCTGGATGGGTTACGGCTTTGCCGCCTGGATGCGCAACGGCTATTGGCGCGCGATGCCGCGCAAGGCCGCCATCGAAATTCCGGCAGCGACCCCGCCACCGGCGCGGTCGTGAAGGTACGCGATCTCCTTGCCGACGCGGCGATGCGGCTCGGCGGCGGCGAGGCGCGCCTGGACGCGGAACTCCTTCTCGCGCGCGCGCTCGGCAAGTCGCGGGCGTGGCTCTATGCGTGGCCGGAGCACGAACCCGACGAGGCGCAGCTCACCGAATTCGCGCGTGTCGTCGCCGCACGAGAACGCGGCGAGCCCATCGCGTATCTCACGGGTCATCGCGAGTTCTGGTCGCTCGATCTTGCGCTGACGCCGGACGTGCTGATCCCGCGTCACGAAACCGAACTGCTTGTCGAAATCGCACTCACGCATGTTCCGGCGGATCGCGACGTGCGCATCGCCGATCTCGGCACAGGTTCCGGTGCGATCGCACTCGCGATCGCGCGCGAGAGGCCGCGTACAAGAGTGATTGCGACCGACGCGAGCAACGCGGCGCTCGACGTTGCACGCAACAACGCACGTCGACTCGGCGTGGGCAACGTCGCGTTTGCGCAAGGCGACTGGTTTGCGGCGCTCGGTCGCGAACGCTTCGATCTGATCGCTTCGAATCCGCCGTATATCGCGGAGCACGATGCGCATCTCGATGTCGGTGACTTGCGCTTCGAACCGAGATCCGCGTTGGTCGCCGGTGCGGAAGGTTTCGATGCAATCCGCCGCATCATTGCGGGTGCGTCCGAACACCTGAACGCCGACGGGTGGCTGATTCTCGAGCACGGATGGGACCAAGCCGAACGCGTCCGTGCGCTGCTCGTCTCGGGTGAATACGCCGAAGTCGCCAGCGCGCGCGACGGCGCAGGTCACGAACGGGTGACATTCGGAAAAAAACCACGCTGAAGCGCAAAGCGCCGCGTCGATTCGAATGTGATACCGGTGGAGCCCGGACACCCGGCGACACGCCGTACCGCGCCGCGCGGACGCGCCGCGCGAAGAGCGCCTCGAAAGCGGTGTGAACCAGTTGGCACTCGCTCCGTGCGCGAGCGCCCGTGCTCTCCGACAAGCGTTGCACGGAAGCCGATCGCGCAAACGACGATCCTGATCACGCGGTCAGAAAGCGCATGGCGCGGACCGTAGAAGTCAGCCCCGATAGAGCCGCGCGTGAGCGCCGCGTGCCGGCCAAAAGCCGACACTTACCGTTGCAGGACGCAGCGGTGGAGGGACCCGATGGAGGGAACCGCCAGGATGGCGGTTTTAGGCGGGGAGGAGCTGCCCCCGGCGTGAAATATCGCCGGGGGTTTTTTTTGCCCGCGTCAGCTGACGCTGCGCAGGTTCGAAGCCGGAATGAACGGTGCGAATCGAGCGCGGATCGCGGTTTCGATCGACGGCGCATCGAGTCCTGCCTGTGCGAGCAGTTCTTCGCGGCTGCCGTGATCGAGAAATCCATCGGCAAGGCCAAGCTGAAGAACGGGCAGGGCGATGCCATGCGCTGCGAGAGATTCGACGACACCGCTGCCGGCACCGCCGGCAATCGCATTGTCTTCGATCGTCACGAATGCCGAGTGCGTTCGCCCAAGCTCGAGCAGCAGCGCCTGGTCAAGCGGTTTCACGAAACGCATGTTGACCAGCGTCGCGTCGAGCGCATCGGCGACACGCGTGCACGGCGACACCATCGCGCCGAACGCCAGCAACGCGATGCCGCGTCCGCGACGACGGATGTCGGCCTTGCCGATCGGAAGCGTCGTCAATTCCTTCTGCACGGCGACACCGCTGCCGCCACCACGCGGGTAGCGCACCGCGGCAGGGCCTTCGTGCCGGAAAGCGGTAGTCAGCATCTTGCGGCATTCGTCTTCGTCGGCGGGCGCCATCACGACCATGTTC
>DASYJJ010000076.1:0-10265 GCA_035996605.1 Rhodanobacteraceae bacterium | reverse complement strand
GAGAGCGCGTGGATATCGGTCTGCATGAGATCACCGAGGGCCGCGTAGACCGCGCGATGGCGCGCAATGGCAGACTGTCCGGCAAACGCCGCGCTGATGATGCGCACGCGGAAATGCCCGCGGCCGTCGCGGGCGCCGGCGTGTCCGGCATGGCGATGGCTTTCATCCTCGATTTCGAGCGTTTCGGGCGCCAGCACCGCAGTCAAGCGCTGGCGAATCGCCTCGACGCGTCCGCTCACGGCAGCGCCTTGCGGAACGGTTGCACGCGGACTTCGCGATAGACGCCGGCGGCAATATAGGGATCCTCGTCGGCCCAGCGCTTCGCGGCAGCGAGATCGGAGAACTCGGCGACGATTAGACTGCCCGTGAAACCGGCCGGACCCGGATCTTCCGCATCGATCGCAGGAAACGGACCGGCGAGCAGGAGCCGCCCTTCGCCGAGGAGCTGGCGCAGACGTTCGATGTGCGCGGGTCGCGCGCGCTGGCGAGATGCCAGTGAATCGTCATTGTCGATGCCGGTGATCGCGTACCACATGATCGAATCCGAAGGGGTCGTTTATGTTAGCCGAACGCCGGACGCGCCCAGCACTGGACGCACGCGGGGTATTGCGCGTAGTCTTGTCTCCAACCAAGGGGTCGGATACCTCCCGCATCCGACGCGGTGCCGAAATGGCGCGCCGTCATCCCCGCGGCCCATTGAGTTTTTTCCACTGTCTGGGGCTGGGGCTCCGGAGAGTGTTTGTTGCAGGCTGACGCGCCGAGGTAACGGGCGCCGTCGCACTACCAGCGCGCTACGCCGCAACTCGCAATTGATCTGTGTACGACTCGCGCCGTGAGGCGACCGGGCGTCATTGGATCGAACATGACTATCCAGACCAACGAGCACGTCAGCAACGACGACAGCAGCACGTTCGCAACAGCACCCAGGCAGCAGGAAATCCCGCTCGCCCTGGTGCGCGGCGAGCCCATGCTCGAGATTCCGCAGGATCTCTACATCCCGCCAGATGCGCTCGAGGTCATTCTCGAAGCGTTCGAAGGCCCGCTCGACCTGCTGCTTTACCTGATCCGCCGGCAGAACCTCGACATCCTCGACATACCGATCGCGGAAATCACCCGTCAGTACGTCGATTACATCGAGATGATGCACGAGCTCCGCCTCGAGCTCGCCGCCGAATACCTCGTCATGGCCGCGATCCTCGCCGAAATCAAATCGCGCCTTCTGCTGCCGCGACCGCCGCTCGACGAAGGCATCGAAGCAGACCCGCGCGCCGAGCTCGTGCGCCGTCTGCAGGAATACGAGCGCTTCAAGAAGGCCGCCGAGGACATCGACACGATGCCGCGCCTGGATCGCGACCTCGCCGTTGCCAGCGCGTTCGTTTCCGATCGCAACGTGATCCGATTGCCGCCGCCGGTCGATCTGCGCGAAATCCTGCTTGCGCTCAAGGACGTGCTGAAGCGCGCCGAACTCTATGGCCGCCATGCTATCCAGCGCGAAGCACTCAGCGTGCGTCATCGCATGGGCGAAGTCCTGAAGCGTCTCGCCGACGGCGGATTCCATCGTTTCGAAACCCTGTTCGACGCAAGCGAAGGCCGGCTCGGCATCATCGTGACGTTTCTTGCGCTGCTCGAGCTTGCCAAGGAACACCTCATCGAGATCATGCAGGAAGTCTCGCTCGCTCCGATTTATCTCAAGTCGCTGTCCACCGCCGGCGAATGATCCGACCTATGCTAGAAATCACCCAGATCAAACGAATTTTCGAAGCCGCGCTGCTTGGCGCGGGACAACCGCTTTCGGTCGCCCAGCTCGCCGCATTGTTCGACGACGAAGCCGCGCCGACGCACGAGGACATCGCTCGCGCGCTCGAGGAATTGAAGGACGATGCGGCCGGTCGAGGCGTGGAGCTCGTCGAAGTCAGTTCCGGATTTCGCTATCAGGTGCGCGAGGACGTGCATGTCTGGGTCTCGCGGCTCTGGACCGAACGCCAGGTGCGCTACTCGCGGGCGCTTCTGGAAACGCTCGCGCTGATCGCCTACCGCCAGCCGATCACGCGCGGCGAGATCGAACAGATCCGCGGCGTCGGCGTCGCCACCAGCATCGTCAAGACGCTCGAAGAACGCGAATGGGTGAGAGTCGTCGGCTATCGGGATCTCCCCGGCAAACCCGCACTGCTTGGCACGACCAGAGCATTCCTCGATTATTTCAACCTCAAATCGCTCGACCAGTTGCCGCCTCTCAGCGACATACGCGAGCTCGAAGACATCGATCCACAATTCGCGTTCGCGACCCGCGCAGCGATTCCCGCTTCGCTCGCCGACGACGCACACGGCTATTTGCCCGCTGACGAAATGCTCGAGCAAGACGCTACTTCCCCTGACAACAGCGTCGCCGCGGACCTGCGCGACGACACCCCGGAACCCGCCGCATGACCACCCCCGCCGCCCGTTCGATCCTTTCGCTTAAACGTCCTTCCGCCGACGACGCACCGCCGCTCGACGAACGCTTGCACAAGGTGCTCGCCAATGCCGGACTCGGTTCGAGACGGCTCCTCGAGCAACGCATCGAGGCCGGCGAAGTGCTGGTCAACGGTGCCGCCGCTGGCATCGGACTCAGCGTGCGCGCCGGCGATCGCGTCGAGATGGACAGCAAGCGTTTCGTCGTGATCGGCGACAACGCCGAACACGCTCAGATGCTCGCCTACAACAAGCCCGAAGGCGTCGTCGCCACGCGCGATGATCCGGAAGGCCGTCCGACGATGTTCGAGCAGCTGCCGTTGCTGAAGGGTGCTCGCTGGGTCGCCGTGGGTCGACTGGACATCAACACCACGGGGCTTCTGCTGCTGACCACCGACGGCGATCTCGCCAATTCGCTGATGCATCCACGCTCGGAAATCGAGCGCGAATACATCTGCCGCGTGCACGGCGAAGTGCCGGACGAAGTACTGGAAAACCTCAAGCGCGGCGTCGAGCTCGAAGACGGTCCTGCGCATTTCGACGACATCGCGGTGATCAGCCGCGGCGGCAGCCATTCGTGGTTCCGAGTCGTGATCCGCGAAGGCCGCAACCGCGAAGTGCGGCGCATGTGGGAATCGCAGGGACTCATGGTCAGCCGCCTGAAGCGCATCCGCTACGGCAACATCGAACTGCCGCGCTTGCTGCGCCGAGGCCAGTGCGAGGACGTCGCGCCCGAACTCGTGGCTACGCTGCGCGAGAAAGCCGGCATGCCCGATCGCGTGCCGCGGCTTACATTGGCGCCGGTGATCGGCCAGCGCCGCGCGCCGCCGACCGAATTCAAGCCGACGCCGAAGAAGCAGCAGGCATGGACCGGCGGTTACCACGAAGAAGCACGCGAATTTGCCGCGTTCGACCGTATCCGCGACGACAGCTGGCGCGCACCGTCGGGAAAACCCGGTGGCAAACGCCGCGGCGCTCCGCGACCTGGCGGCGGACAGGGACAGCGCCGATCTGGCCCCGGACAGCGGCCAACCGGCGGTGCTCCGCGCGCGGGCGCAGGTCCGCGTCAGCCAGGCGGACCCGGGCGCAAACCGAACAAGCAGGCACCGCGAGGAGGCCACGCTGCATCGGCGTACAAAGAGCCGGGGCTCAGCCCGGCAGTCCTGCGCAGCTGGTTTCCCGATTCCACGACCGGCACAGGAGCGCCAAAAAGAAAGCGTCGCAATCAAGGCGGCCAAGGCCAAAATCCGGGGACCGGCCAGCCGCGCAACGACGGCAACCGTGCCTATCCTCAGCGCACCGCAGACAACATCGGCAACACCAATAGTCCGCCCGGGCCGAGTCAGTCCGGCACGCCAGGCAACTCGCTCCATGAAGCTGGGCCGCGCGGTCCGCGCAACAACAACAACAACAACAAGTTTCGCCGCCGCGGACCGCGTCCGCCGCGCTGAGCAGCACACCGCGGCTGCCGCCTGCTCTGGCGAGCATGTGAGCAATCGAATGATGCTCGACCGTATTTTTCAACCAAAAAAAACGGCGGGATAACCCGCCGCTTTTTTCATTCCGTGTCTCGCTGGATCAATCGAGCTTCAACGCCTTCTTGTCGCCGGCGCGACGCTTCTGTTCCTTCGCGTTGTATTCGGCTTCGCAGCCGCCCTTCTTGACCATCACGCAGTCGAGGTAGTCGGTGATCTCGACCAGCGCGGCGCGGATTGCCTTGCCGGCCGGCGTGTTCTCTTCGTGCGCGAGATTGCCACCGAAACCGCCGCGATAGACGCCGACCGCGACGCCGCCGCCTTCGCTGCGCCCTTCGATCGTGCGCGAGAAATCGACTTCACCCGTGCTCGAATTGATCACACGCACATCGATCGCGATGTATGCCTCGGATTTCTTGCCGCCGAGCGAGATGCCTTTGAAGCTGAGACCGCCGCCGGTGCTGGCGGTGTTTTCCTGATACGCCGAAACGGTGCCGAAAACGAGGTAGTCGGCGCCGGTCACCTGCCCCATCTTGGCGCCGGTACCCGACTTCACGCGACCTGACGCCGCGAGGTTCTGCTCCTCGAGCACTTTCTCGAGCTTGGCGCGCTCGACGACACGAAAATCGCCACTGCTCGACAACTCATTGGACAGCATGCCGGACAACTCCCAGCCCACGCCACCCGACCACCAGCCCGCCGCGGATTCGTTCTTGAATTCGGCGACGCCGATCGCAGGCTTGCCGCCCGCGGCGAACGCATTGATGCTGAATCCCGCGATCAGCAGCAGCGCGAGAATGGACTTCTTCATGTAACTCCTCCCGTTGGATTCAAATCGCGACACCGCCCGGAACGGCCGCGCCCGCACGCTGCCCGCTTCCGTGGCACCCCCTGGGTACCGGCACGACCGCATCGGTCGCGCCTGGCGATTCGGCGGCATTCTAGCAGCGCCCCTACGCGAAGACGTGGCGGAATTGTCGAGTTGGCGTGGAACTGGTTCACAGACACACAGCGGCTTCGATCCGCGAAAGCGCGAGCGCGGCCGCGCCGCGTACGTCGAAACTGAACCGGAATGCGCCGACTTTCGTGGCCGTGCGCGCCTCTCCTGCCGTCTGACGCTGTCTCCGGAGCGTAACGCCGCACTCCCGCTCGACGTTGTAGTCTTCGCCGGGATTCCAACGATGCGCCGACGACGTCCTACGATGCTCAAACCGCCGGCGCTGCTTTTCGACTCATCGAATCGACCTGGGACTGGAACGTATGTCGCCCGGCGTGGCAGCGCCGCCAATCACGCGCCGCTTGACGAGCGGCGAGAGCGCTTCCGATTGACGGAATGTACAAGACGATCGCGACCGCCCGGGCTAGTCTGTTGCGCACACACCTTCGCCGGAGTCACGCATGCCAACGCTCGCAAAGAATGCCGTTTCGACGATCATCCCGAGCCTGCGCTACGACGACGCGCTCGTCGCGATTGACTGGCTGTGCCGCGCGTTCGGTTTCGAAAAACAGGCCGTCTATGCCGACGACAAAGGCATCGTGCAGCACGCACAGCTCGTGTTCGGCAACGGTATGATCATGCTCGGATCGACCGGCAATCCTGGCCCATGGAATGAGCGCATCGCGCAGCCACGGTCGATCAGCGGGCGCGAGACACAGTGCCCCTACGTGATCGTCGCCGATTGCGACGCGCATTACGCACGTGCCAAAGCGGCCGGCGCCGAGATCGTGGACGAACTCGAGGTCAAGGACTATGGCGGATCGGGCTACAGCGCCCGCGATCCCGAGGGCCATCTCTGGTCGTTCGGAAATTACGATCCGTGGGCCGAACACGAGGGCGCGTAGTCATCGCGGCGCCGGAATTGAATTCGTACCGACGCTTCGCGCGTTGCGGGCTTACCAGCGAGCGGTCAGATCGAGCCGGACCCGATCGGTGTAGTCGTCGAGTCCGTCGCGGCGTTCGTGGAAGCCGGCCAGCCGAAGATTCCAGGTGGCGTCGATACCGTAGCCGACCCAGATCATCTGCCCGCGCACCGCACTGTGGAACCACCAGTCGTCCGAATTGAACGCCGCCATCACGGCGTCGCGCTGGATGCGCTGGAACGCATAGCCGAATTCCCATGCGCGCGGCTGCGTGCGATCGCCCGCGACAAGGCTCGCGCGCGCGCCTTGATTCGATGTGTCCGCGCCGGTGTTGTCGACGAGATCCAGTCGCGCCTCGATAGGCCAATGCGCCCACTCGGCGTGGCCGATGAGCTGCAGATCCAGCAAGCGGTAATCGTTCACCAGGCGCCCGGCGACGATCGTGTTGGTCCGCGCGAGACCCTGGCTCGTGAGTTCGCCTAGATTGCCGAAATCAAGGTACGCCAGCAGCGCCGAAGCGCGCAGCGGTGCGCCCTCGTGCCAGCGCCAGCCAATCTCGGCGACGCCGATTCGCGATTCGTCGCCGTACAAGTGTTGGCCCGCGAAATAGCCGACGATGAATTGCAGCCGATCGAATTCGGAGAGCGCCATTGATTGGTCGAGCGCGACGCCCGCCGGCCGAAGATCCTGATCCCAGAGCATCGGCGAAAGTTCGAGCGGCAGGGGAATCTTGCCGAGCGTGACGCTGGTCGTATCGCCCGGTCGCCAACGCACGAACAGCTGATCGAGACCGACGCTGTCGCTGCGCTCGTTGTCGTTGTTGCGCCGGTTGTCGTCGTTCGAATCGGTGCCTTGCGCAACGCGCACCGAGCCCGCGATTTCCCATGTCGGCGCGACGTTCCAGAACGCGCCTGCACGCAAGCGTGCGCGTCCGCGCGACAAATCATCACGGTTGTTCGGCAAGCCCGAGACGTAATCATAACCGGCCCAGAAATCGCCGAACCAACCCCAGTTTTTCGCAGGTTCGGGTTCTTCGGCGCTCAATATCGCATCCTGCGCGCGCGCGTCCGAAGCAAACATCGCGCACGCGCTCCCAAACAGAACTCCGCATGCCGCTGCGAAGACGACGGCGCCGCGCACGATCAAGCGCGCAACTCCGTGAGGGCCGCATTGAGGTCGCGGGCGGTCGCGTAGCGTTCCTCGCGATCGCGGCGCAGGCAGCGCAGGATGACGGCTTCAAGCTCGGTCGGAATCTCGGGCCACAGCTTGGACGGCAGGATCGGCTCATTGCGCATCTGAGCCTGATAGATCTCCATCGTGTTCGATCCTGTGAATGGCAGGCCGCCGCAGAACATTTCGCTCATCACCACACCGCAGGCGTAGATATCGCCGCGCTCGTCGACGTCATCGCCGGTGAGCTGCTCGGGTGCGCAATAGTTCGGCGTGCCGATGAACGTTCCCGGCTGCGTGTGCCCAGGCGCGGCGCGGCGCGCCGGGCGTGCAATGCCGAAATCCATCAGCTTCGCGTTGCCGTTGGCCTCGAGAATCAGGTTTTCGGGCTTGATGTCGCGATGAAGCACGCCGACTTCATGCGCCGCGGCGAGTCCCGCGGAAAGTTGACGCGCGATGCGCAGCGCTGCCGAATACGGCACGCGCGCCGTTTCGCCTAGCAGATAGCGCAGCGTCAGTCCGCGCACGTATTCCATCGAGATGTACGGGCGTCCATTGACTTCGCCGAAATCGAACGTGCGCAGCACATTCGGATGAGTGATCTTGCGCGCGAGCTTTATCTCGCTTTTGAGGCGATCGAGTTGCTCGCTGTCGAGCAGCACGCCGGGCCGCAGCATCTTCAGAGCGACGACGTCATCGAGCTCGATGTCGTGTGCCTTGTAGACGACACCCATGCCTCCGGCGCCCAGCGCGGAGATGATTCGATACCGCCCGCCAAGCATCGTGCCCGGACCGAGCTCGCCGCCCGACATCGTCGGCGTCGCGGCGCGTTTGGCGCGCACGATCGTCGTCGCCGCGTCGGCGTCAAGGCGCGGAATCGCAGCGGCCGTCAACGCGTAGTAACGCTTCGCGCTGAACGCGCCGGTCGCGACGGCGAGCGCGTCGGGCGCGAGCCCGCTCTTCAACGCATCGCCCGCGGCTCGAGTAAGCAGAAGCTGACCCGGTGCCGCATCGCAGAGCAGGTGATCGATCTGCGCCGTCGCCGCACCGAGAATCACATCAGCCGAGCCGTCCGCGCCGCCCGCGCAAACGACTTCGCTCTCGGTCAGCGCACCGGCGGGTGCCGGCGTTCGCGCGAGCGCGGCGTCGCGCAGGATCGCCGCCCACGCGCGCGCCGCATCGGGCAATCGACGTTGTCCCGCGAATGCGAGCTGCCAGCGCGCGCCTCCGATAGGAACGAGTCGTGCATCGAGCGCAGAAGCCACCGACTGCAATAAACCACGCACACCCGCAATATCCGAAGCGAGCAACGCCGGCGGACGCGACGGCTCGGCAAGTCCGAGCAGATGCCGGAATTCGACGCCGAGCAGCGAAACCGTCTCGCGTCGCGGCGGTTCCGGATTCGCCGCACGCACCGGTGCCGGCGCGGCGGCCACGCTCTCGGTGGTCGGCTCCGGCAAGTAGCGCGCGAGATGTCCGACGTAGCCTTCCATGTCGCTTTTTTCGCGCAAGTCGGAAAGGAGCGTGTCGAACGCGCGCGCAAGTCGCCCGAGCGCATCGTTGCCGCCTGTGCCAATACGCGTGCGGTAATCGCCCGCCGCGGCCGACTCCGCCGCCTGCGCCATCGCGCCGACCGGGCGCAGGATGTGCTGCGCAAGGAGATACGAAAGCAGCAACGCGACGCCGATCGATGCGAGGCCCGCGAGAATCACGCCGTTGAGGATCGCCTTGTAGCTCCCGACGACCTGATCCGTGGAACTCAATACGGCTACCGTGCCGAGCTGCGCCTGATCGGCCGCTGCCGTCGGCGCCAGACGTGCGATCCAGTCTTGCGCAGCAAAACGGAGCGCCACGCGATCGAGCGTCTTGCCGGACTGCACCGCCGGCAGGATTTCGGCTTTCTTGCCCGACAGCGCCTGCTTCAACTCGCCTGCCGTGCTCGCGTCGAACGAGCTTGCGACCAGCGCCGTGCCGTCTTCGCGCGGCAACAGAAACGCGATCTGCGCGCCGCTGACCTGCGCGACGGATTTTGAAAGACCATCGTCGACGGCGAGTCCGACGAGAAGAAATCCGACGAGGTCCTGATCCTGCGCGAGCGGAATGATGGCGGCCTGGAACAGGCGATCGCCGACGCGCCAATAACCGCTGAACGGAGATGCATCGCGCACCGCGGAGGCGACCAGAGGATCTTTCGCGAGCGACGACTTGAACGCTTCGTTCTCGTCGGTTCGCGCGAGCACTTCGCCGCGCGCATCGAGCAGGATCGCGAGATCGAGACTGAAATCCTTCTGCCGCTCGCCGAGAAGATCGCGCATCGAGCCCGTATCGGGCGCCGCGTCGCCGCCGAGTCCCGGCAGGTTGCTCGACCCCGCCGCGTCGGCGATGTACTTGACGAAACCCGCGTCGGCTGCAATCAGGCGCGCCGCGAGCTGCAGCGTTTCGAGCCGGCGCTCCTCGAACTCGCGCTGCACTGCCGAGCTGGTCGTCAGCGCCTTGCCGACTGCCTGTTCCGCGATTCGTCTGCCCTGCAGGTACGTGACCAGCACAGCCGCTCCGACTGCCAATGCGATCAGAAGCGCCGTGCCGAGAAAAAACCGCAGCGCCAGCGGAATCGTGAAACCACGCTGGCGGGAACGAGCGATGCGCAAACGATCAGTACTCCGCATCGCTGCTCCGTCCGTACGGTTTCCCGAACTTGTTCATGTGCTGTGGAATGCGCCGGAGGTTGAGATCGAGCGTGACATCGACCGCGGGCGTCTCGCCGGGCACCGCTTCGGCGTGCCACGGCGTCGCGCGATCGTGCCAGATGACGATGTCGCCACGTCCCTTCGGCAGGTCCGTTAGGCGGAATCGCCCATCCGCGGAGGGGCGCGTGAAATACGGCGTGTCGAGCACGAGAATGTGGCCGACCATCGAGTGATGCACGTTGCAATACACGCGCACGTAACCCGCGTGACCAAACGTAACCGTCTGTTCCTCGCCAGCGCCGTACAGGCCGACATCGAACGCATTGTCTTTCGAGGTCGAGAACGCGTTGTGCAGGATCGGGTCCTGGTTCGGAAAACGCACTTTGCTGCCGACCACGATCGGCAGGATGCGCGGCATGAACTGCTTGCGTTGCGTGCTCATCGCGTAGGGCTCCGCCTGCGGGCGTACCGGCGTCGCGGCCGCTGGGCGGAAATACACGACGACCTCAGCGGCTTCCTCGGGGCGAAGCGCCTTGCCGTCGACGACGAGGCTGACGTGACCGTCCAGCTCCGCGGCCATGGCGATCCCAGGCGCAAGCAACAGCGCAAGTGCGAGTCTACG
>DASYJJ010000075.1:0-6100 GCA_035996605.1 Rhodanobacteraceae bacterium | reverse complement strand
CCTGCGCAGTCGCCGCGACGCTGAAAGAAGCCGTCAATAGCGCCGCGAGAACGCCTCGCCCGATGATGCCGATTCTCATGACCGCCCTCCCCCACGGACTTCGAGTCCGCGCCGTGCCGCCAGGGACTCTAGCGCGATCGAAGCGACCGCAGCATGACGTGTGCCGCATTCGCGAAGGGTTTTTCAGCGTTTTCGCGTCGAACGGGCCGACTTTGGCGCGGAAGCGGCGGTTCTCTTGCGCGGCGGCGGCGGCGCCCAGAGCACTCTGTCGAGGTTGCGATCCCAGCCGTGCAGGCCGATGTCCACGCGACCGCCGATCACCAGCACGCCTTCCGCGGCGAGCCGGCGCACCTGCTCGCGGAACCCGCGGCTGCCGGGCTGGAATGCGATGCGGCCATCGGATCGCAGCACGCGATACCAGGGCAGTTCGGGCTCATCCGGCGATTCGCGCAGCACGTGGCCGACGAGGCGCGCGCGGCGCGGCAACCCGGCACGCTCGGCGATTTCGCCATAGCTCGCGACGCATCCGCGCGGAATCGCGCGGATGACGCGCAAGATCGCAGCCGGATCAGGCATCCGCGGTTTCGCGTTCTTGTCGCCTGACTTCATGGGCCGCGCACGCTAGCATAGGCCGCCGTCTCGACCGAGAGCCATCGTGCAAAGTTTCGAACAGATCCGCTCCCACACCGGAAGTCGCCACGCGCTGAGCACGAACGATCCGTACCTGATCAGCTTCGATCTCACATTCGACGACGGGCGCCATCAGGGCATGTATCTGGCCGAGATGGAGGACGAGGAAGGCAACAAGTACCTGCGCATCTCGACGCCGATCGGTCCCTACGTCGGCATCGACGGCACGCGCTGCCTGCGTTTCAACTGGGAACAGCGCACCGGCTATCTTGCGATCAGCGATCTCGACGGATCGCCATTCCTGCATCTTTGCGAAAACCGACCGTACGCACTGCTCTCGGAAGAGGAGCTCGATCGCGTGATCAACGAGCTCGGCTCGCTCGGCGATCGCATGGAGCAGGCGATCAGCAGCGGCGGCGATACATTCTGAGCGCGCGCGAATTGCGCGCGCGGCAATACATTCTCAGCGCGCGAATCACGCGCGTACCGCTACAGTCCGCCGACGAATCGCAGTCCGGCCACGAGTCCCCACGCGAGCAATCCTGCGACCGGGAGCGTCAATATCCACGCCCACACCATGCGCTCGACGACCGTCCACCTGATCGCGTTGGGGCGCTTGGCGGCGCCGACGCCCATGATCGCGGCGGAGATGTTGTGCGTCGTCGATACCGGAATGCCGAACTGCGATGCCGTGAGGATCACCGCCGCGGAGGCGGTTTCCGCCGCAAATCCATTGATCGGATGCAGCTTGACCAGTTTGTGACCCAGCGTCTTGATGATGCGCCAGCCGCCCGCCGCGGTGCCGGCGGCCATCACGATCGCGCAGGTGACCTTGATCCACGTCGCGATTTCAAACTGCTTGTCGGCGTCCTGACCAATGCGCAGGAACGATAGCCACGACGGCAGCTGATCGAGCGAGCCGGCGGCGGTCGCCGTTGCGAGCGCGAGCGCGATGATACCCATCGTCTTCTGCGCATCGTTGGTGCCGTGCGAAAGACCCATCGCGCTCGCCGATACGAGCTGCGCCTTGCCGAAAAACGCATTGACGAAACGCGGCCGCCCGAGCTTCTGCACCGGTCCCCGCCGCGATCCGAGAAATGAAATCAGCGCGAACAGCGCGCCCATCAGCGCATAACCGATGAGAAATCCCAGCAACGGCGAAGTCACCATCGGCAGCACGACCTTCGGCAACAGGCCCTTGCCTTCCCACCAGTGCACGCCGCCCTGCCACCAGATCAATGCCGACCAGTTGTTGCTTGCGGCCGATAACGACGCGCCGCAGAGCCCGCCGACCAACGCGTGCGACGAGCTCGACGGCAATCCGCGCCACCACGTGATGAGGTCCCAGATCGTCGCGCCGAGCAGTGCGCAGATCAGCACCTGCGGCGTCACCGCGACGACACCGGAATCGATCAGACCCGAAGAGATCGTCTTCGCGACCGCGGTGCCCCACAACGCGCCGACGAGATTCGTCGCCGCAGCGAGCAACACCGCCTGGCCAGGACTCAGCACCTTGGTCGCGACGACGGTCGCGATCGAATTGGCCGTGTCGTGAAAGCCGTTGATGTACTCGAAAACGAGCGCGACCAGCACGACCATGAGGACCAGCGTCAAGCTCACGCGGAAGTCTCCGCGTAAGCCGGGATTCGGGATTCGGGATTCGGGATTCGCCAGAGCCGCGATGGCTCGATCGTGCACGTGTCCATCGAATCGTAACTCCCCTTCGCCATCTCGAATCTCGAATCTCGAATCCAGATTCCCGTGCTTCTCACGAATTCTTCAGCACGATCTGGAAGATCACATTGCCGGCATCGCGGCAGCGATCGATGGCTTTTTCGAGCAGTTCGAAGAGATCCTTGCGCAAGATGAGCTTGGCGGGATCCCGTTCGTTGGTGAAGAGATCGCGATAGAGATCGAGAATGAGCCGGTCCGCTTCGCTTTCGATCGACTGCATGCGCTCGTTCAGATCGCGCATCACATCAAGGCGCGGACCGGTACGCAGCTGCGAGGTCATCTGCACGATCACGTCGGTCGCCTTTTCCAGCATCGCCGCACGCGAGGCGAAATCGACATCGACGAGGCGATCGGAAAAAAGCACGAATCGCTCGGCGAATTTCTCGACCGTCTTCGGAATCTTGTACAGCGCGCCGGCGAGCGCTTCGATGTCCTCGCGCTCGAGTGCGGTCACGAACGTATCGACGAGCGCCTGCCCGATCTGCGCGAAGAGTTCCTTCTCGCGCCGGCGCGCGACGCGGAACTCGTCCAGCGAGCGCGTCGAGACCGGCGCATTCAAGAGCGTAATGAGGGCGCGTGTACTTTGCCGCGCGGCGTCCGCACTGGCTTCCAGGAGTCCGTAAAACTTGTCGCCCTTGCCGAAGATCGTCTGCAAAGAGAACATGGGATCGCGCCGTTGGTGGCACCGTTCGGTGCGGAACGCGGGTCGGCCCTGAGACGGACCCAGCTGTGACGATAATGTTACAGCAACGCCCGTCACGCCTGCCTCGCGTGTGCCACGGCAACGCTGCCAAGCCCGGCCGGATCGCCGGATTCGGGCGGTTGCTACACTCTCGGCTCGTCCTGCCGCCAAGGGTGCGGATGCTGCTCCAGATCTCGCTGGTCGTCCTGCTTGCGTTGATCAACGGCTTCTTCGCGCTGAGCGAAATGGCCCTGATGGTCGCGCGCAAGAGTCGTCTCAAACATCTCGCGGTGAACAGCCGGCGTGCGAAGGTTGCGCTCGGTCTTGCGCAACAGCCGGAAAATTTCCTCGCGACCGTGCAGGTGTTCATCACACTCCTGCAGGTGAGCGCGGGTGCGGCGCTCGGCGCAACGATCGGCGAGAAGATCGGTATCGCGCTCGACGCGCTCGATCTGCCCCTGATCGATCGCTACAGCCTGCCGATCGGCGTCGTGCTCAGCGTATCGGGCATCACGTTCATCCAGATGCTGCTCGGCGAGCTTCTGCCCAAGCGCATCGCGCTCGTCGATCCGGAGCGTTTCGCCATGGCAACGGCGTTGCCGATGCGACTTCTGACCTGGCTTGCATCGCCGTTTGCGTTTCTCCTGATCTGGATAACGCGCGCGCTGCTGCGGCTCCTGCGCATGAACACCGGCACCCGCGGTCATGTCAGCGAAGAAGAAATCCGTCTGCTCGTCGCGGAAAGCGCCGATCAGGGCGTGATCGATTCCGACGAGCGCAACATGGTCAACCGCGTGCTTCGTCTTGGCGATCGCACGGTCGACAGCGTGATGACGCCGCGCACGCGCATCGCGTGGCTCGACGCCAAGGAGCCGCTCGAGCACAACCTGCAAGTCATGCGTGAGATACCCTATTCGCGCTATCCGGTCTATCGCGGCGGCGAGCAGGAAGTACTCGGCGTGCTCGAAGCGAAGCGGCTCGTCGGCCAGATCGGCGCGAGCGGACAGACCGAGCTGTTCAAATCGCTGCGCAAACCGCTCTATGTGCCGGCCACCGCGCGCGCGCTCGACCTGCTCGAAGAATTTCGCGACGCCGAAACCGCGCTCGCACTCGTCGTCGACGAATACGGCGACATCGAAGGACTGGTTACGCTCAACGATCTTCTCGCCGCAGTCGTCGGAAAATCCGCGACGCCGCTGATAGAACGCGCCGAGCAACCCATCGTGCAGCGCGAGGACGGCAGCTGGCTCGTCGATGGCAGCGTATCGACGGATGATCTGCGCGAATTGCTTGGCATCGCGCAATTGCCGAACGAGGACGACCACGATTTCCGCACGGCGGCCGGTATGTTCATGGCGCATTTCGGGCGCATTCCGCAGGCAGGAGAACATTTCAGCGGAAGTGGCTTCCGATTCGAGGTGGTCGATCTCGACGGGCCGCGCATCGACAAGCTTATGGTCAAGCGGATACCGGTTACCAAGGACGAATGAACGGCGAGGACCGCCAGGCTCGCACGACCGAGCTGCTGCAACGCGCATTCGACGCGCATGCAGGCGACACCATCACGCTCGGCGACTTTCTCGATCCACTCGGCGAGCGCGCATTCGGTTTCCTCATATTGATTCTGGCGGTCCCGAATTTCATTCCGGCGCCGATCGGAATCGGTGGCGTGATGGGCGTGCTTGTCGTGCTGGTCGGCTTTCAGATGCTGATCGGTCTTCCGCATCCGTGGCTGCCGAACGTACTGCGACGTCGAGGTCTCGCCCGCGCATCGCTCGACCGATTCATTCATCGCCTGACGCCTGTGCTGCGCTGGCTCGAGCGGCTGTGCCGGCCACGCTGGGCCGCGCTGACGCGCCATCCCGCGCATCGCATCAGCGGATTTCTGCTGGTGCTGATCGGCATCGCGCTGGCGTTGCCGATTCCGTTCACGAACTATTTTTTCGGCGTGCTGCTGGTCGCCTACGCAGTCGCGCTGATCGAGCGCGACGGCATCGCGCTCGTGCTTGCGTGGATTGCCAGCGCAGCGGTGGCTGCACTCTTGCTGTCGTTGAGTCAGGCGTCGCTCGACGCGCTGCGCCGTCTTTTCTGAGTCCAGGCACGAGTCATTCGCCGGATTCTTCGTGCCGCAGGCGCGCCATGCGATCGGTGTCGGTCAGGATCCCGTGCAGCACACGCAGCTCGCGCTGATCCAGTTGCGCGCGCAAATAGAGGCGCCGCAGACGCATCAAGACCGTGCGTGGCGAGCGTCCCTTGTGAAAATCGATGGCGTCGAGCGTCTGCGCGAGATGATCGAAAAACGCTTCCAGCTCGGCGTTCGACGCGGGCGGATCGTTCTTCTGCTCCGGTAGTGGCATTGTTCCCGCAAGCAAAGCCATGCGCAGTTCGTACGCAAGCACCTGCACGGCCTGCGCGAGATTGAGCGAAGGAAATGCGGGATCGCTCGGTATCAGAACCGCAGCGTGGCAGTGCTTGATGTCGTCGTTTTCGAGACCGATGCGTTCGCTGCCGAATACGAGCGCAACTTCCTCGCCGGCGCGCGCGGCTGCGATGACGCGCGAGGCGGCTTCGCGCGGATTGATCTCGTCCATCGGTACATCGCGACGGCGCGCGGTCGCGCCGAGCACGAGTCGGCAATCCGCTATCGCGGCGGGCAAATCCCGCGTCACGTGCGCTTGATCGAGCACGTCGTCCGCGCCGGCGGCAAGCGCAGTCGCTTCGAGGTGTGGAAACGCGTGCGGGGCGACCAGCGACAGCCGCTCGAAACCCATCGTGCGAATGGCGCGCGCCGCCCCGCCGATGTTCCCGGGATGCGAGGTCCGCACCAGCACAAAGCGGATGCGTGCCGCAATCGGTTCGCGTGGACTATCGATCATGAAAGGACATCCGGGGCGTTTCGCACGGGCTGGTGTTTGGTCGACGCCGAACGATCTGATAATCTGCACCGAACGCGCGGCTCGATCCGCGCGTCGTTCTTTCCAAGCCCGCCCTGCGGAACCAGCATGTCCAGACCCGCCGTCAACGTGGCGGTGCGCGCCGCGCGCGCCGCCGGCC
>DASYJJ010000074.1:0-3461 GCA_035996605.1 Rhodanobacteraceae bacterium | reverse complement strand
ATGGCTGCCGTGCGGAGCCGCCGCCATTTCCGTTCGGCGCCGGCGAAGAGCCCGAACCGCCGTTCTGTTGCAATTCTCGGATTGCCTCATCCGGCGTCGGCAGATCCGCCGCATAGGCAATGCGCACCAGCACCATCTCGGCCGCCGCCATCGGCTTGCCGGCGCTCTGCACCTCTTGCAGACCCTTGAACAGCATTTGCCAGGTGCGCGAGAGCACCCGCATCGAGAGCGCGGTCGCGAACGCGCGGCCGCGCGTGCGTTCGGTCTCGGCCAACGACGGATCATCGGCGACCGCCGGAACGACCTTCACGCGCGTGACGAAATGCGTGAACTCGGCCAAGTCGCTCAACACGACCGCCGGCTCAGCTCCAGAATCATATTGATCGCGCAATTCGCCAAGGGCCTTTGCGATATCGCCGCGCATCAGCGCCTCGAACAGGTCGATGACACGCGTGCGGTCCGCAAGGCCGAGCATCTGGCGGATGTCCTCGGCGCGCACGCTTCCCGCCGCATGCGCGATTGCCTGATCCATCAACGAGAGCGAGTCGCGCACCGAACCTTCGGACGCACGCGCGATCAGCGCGAGCGCTTCCGGCTCGGCGGTGATGTTTTCCTTCTGGCAAATCCCCTCGAGGTGTTTCACCAGCAATCCGGCATCGACGCGGCGCAGATCGAAGCGCTGGCAGCGCGACAAAATCGTGATCGGAACCTTGCGAATTTCGGTCGTCGCGAAGACGAACTTCACATGCGGCGGCGGCTCCTCCAGCGTCTTCAACAGTGCGTTGAACGCCGAGGTCGACAGCATGTGCACTTCATCGAGGATGTAGACCTTGTAGCGCGCCGAGATCGGCGCGTAGCGCACGGCGTCGTTGATCTGGCGCACGTCGTCGACGCCATTGTGCGAGGCTGCGTCCATCTCGATCACGTCGACATGGCGGCTTTCCATGATCGCCTGATCGTGCAGCCCGAGCACCGGCATGTGGATGGTCGGACCGGTGACTGAACCATCCGGCAGCGCGTAATTGAGTGCGCGCGCCAGGATGCGTGCAGTGGTCGTCTTGCCGACGCCGCGCACGCCGGTCAGAATCCAGGCCTGCGGGATGCGCCCGGTCTCGAACGCATTCGAGACGGTGCGCACCATGGCGTCCTGGCCGATCAGGTCGGCAAAGGTCGAGGGACGATATTTGCGCGCGAGCACGCGGTAGGACGCACCTTGCCCCGCAGGCGCCGGGGCAGCGCCGAGATCAAGGCCCGGCTCGGGTGCGGAAGGCGTGGCGTCGTTCATCGTGCCCTGCGCTCCGCGCGGTCCCCGTGCTGCGAATGAAAAAGTGGGAGGCTGACGAGCGACCCGAGTCGAAGCTCGTTAGGGCTGCTTCCTTCCGGACCTGACCCGGTTGGCGAGTGGCTCGTCCACTGCCAACCTCCCGGCCCCTATATCGGGCGAACAAAGCACGAATGCAAGCGCCGCATTCGCCAGCCGTGCTAGGTATCCCCGGCCCTTTGGTTCCGCACCGGAAATCCCCGGCATGCCCGCAGCCTGGACGCTCCACCCGCAACTTGAACGCGATACCGCGAGCTTCGGCGATCTGCCGCTCTCGCGCATGCTGGTCATCAATGATGCGAACTTTCCCTGGCTGCTGCCAGTGCTTCGCGGCGCTCGGCAATGCGGTGCCGCAATTGCATGTTCACATCAATCGCGCGCTTTTGCACCGATGTGGCCTGGCCGAATCCGGTGTGGGGCGCGGCGCCGCCGCGCGCCTGCGATCGCGAAGAACTGCATAATTTCGTAACGCCGCTGCGGCGGAAAATCTGGATTGAAAGCTGAAGTTCCCTTGCTCGCGCGGCCATCTCCGTGCGACTTTTGCCGCCCCGCCGGAGTAGTTTAATGCCATCGATTCCCGATCTCGGGCCGAAGCCTCTGCTCGGCTATACCGCAAGCATTCTGTCGCGCGCCGCCGAGCGCCGTAACGACGAGAAATTCCTCAAAGCCTCGATGGCGGACAAGCGCTGCGGCGTCTTCGCGGTCGGCGGCGAACTCGTGGTGATGCGCAAGACCGCGAACGGCGCCGATCCGCTGTTTGGGCCCGACGAGGCGCGCGCGCTCGCGAGCGTCAACGAGACGGTGTTTCTCGGACTCATAGGTGACGCCGCCCGCTTCGGCATCGCGCTCGATCCGGAAGCCACCAAAGCGCTCAAAGAGCGTTCCGATCTTGTCGTGACAGACTTGCGTACCATCGCCGTGCAGGGCCTCACCGGGCCGGATCATCTGGCACCGCTGGCGGAGGCGAAAGCACTGCTCGCATGGCATGCGCGGCATCGCTTCTGTTCGAATTGCGGCACGAAGACCAACATGGTGCAGGCTGGCTGGAAGCGCGAATGCCCCTCCTGCAAGGTCGAGCATTTTCCCCGCACCGACCCGGTCGCGATCATGCTCGCGATCGATGGCGACAAGTGCCTGCTTGGGCGCGCGGGGCGCTTCGTCGCCAACATGTGGTCATGCCTTGCGGGCTTCGTCGAGCCGGGCGAGAGCATGGAAGACGCGGCGCGGCGCGAAACGCTGGAGGAGGCAGGAATTGTCTGCGGCGAGGTCAAGTATTTCGCCTCGCAGCCCTGGCCGTTCCCGATGTCGCTGATGATCGGCTGCCACGCGCGCGCGACAAGCTCGAGCATCACGGTCGACCGCGAGGAACTGGAGGACGCGCGCTGGTTCACGCGAGACGAGGTTGCGCTGATGTTCGTCGGCAAGCATCCCGAAGGGATCAGCATTCCGCCGCCGATCGCGATCGCGCATCACATCATCCGCGCCTGGGTCGAACAGGGCGATGGAGTCTTCAACTGAGCGCGCGCCGATGAAGCATGTCCTGTGTGCCGGTATCGCGGTCGTCGACCAGATTTTTCGCGTCGAGGCGTTTCCGCGCCCCGACGTGAAGACGCAGGCAAGCTCGTTCGGGATCGTGAACGGCGGCAACGCGGCGAATGCCGCGGTGGCCATCGCGCATCTCGGCGCACGCGCGAGCTTTGCGGGTCCGCTCGGCGGGCCGGCCGGCGTCGATACGGTCGGCGACACCTATCTGGCGCTGGCGGCGCGCGAGAACATCGACTGCTCGCATTGTCCACGCGTCGATGGCGTGCCATCGTCGATCTCGGCCATTTGCATCGACAGGCGCGGCGAGCGCGCCATCGTGAACTATCGCGACGATGGGCTGATGGCGGCGCGTGCCGGCGATCCGACAGCACTCGTCGCCGACGCGGACGCCGTGATAGCCGACAATCGTTTCCCGGGTTTCGTGCGCGACGTCTGCGCCACGGCGCTCAAGCGTGGCATTCCGGTCGTGCTCGATGCCGACGAGCCGCGGCAAGACGCCAACGATCTGCTCACATTGGTGACGCACGTGGTGTTTTCGGCCGAGGGCCTGCGCGCCACGGCGGGCACCGATCATCTGGGGCGCGCGCTGATCGAC
>DASYJJ010000073.1:0-3397 GCA_035996605.1 Rhodanobacteraceae bacterium | reverse complement strand
CGCCGGGGAGCTATGTCGTCGTGAGCCGGTAGTCACGCCGTCTCTCAGATGCGCCAAGAAGGGTTTTGGTTGCGACGGTTTGCCGCGCGACGAAACCCAAGAATTTCAGCAGCATCTTCGCGGACTCGTGGCCGACGGTAGCCCTCTTTCTCGACCGCATACCGGACACGTTATACTTTCTCGGTTTTACGCCCGCATTTACCAAAGAATCGGAATCGACAATGACCCGAGCATTGCTGCTGGCCTGTGCCCTCTCGATCGCCCTACCCTGTTTTGCCGCCGATAAAGGCGACGCGGAGGCAGGAAAGCTCAAGGTATACACCTGCGCAGGTTGTCACGGCATTCCCGGTTGGAACAATCCGTACCCGAACTACCACGTGCCGAGAATCGGCGGGCAGAACTTCGACTATCTCGTCGCGGCGCTGACCGAATACAAGAAAGGCGAGCGTGCGCATCCGACCATGCGCGCCCAGGGCGAAAGCCTGTCCGACCAGGACATCCGCGATATCGCCACGTATCTTTCGAGCCTCGCCCAATGATCGAACAGAACAGGATTCTCGCGATGAATCGTTTCACTGCCCCGCTTGCGCTGGCCATGCTGCTGGTCGCCGGCGTCGCATCCGCCAATGGCGATGCGGAAGCCGGCAAAACCAAGGCCGTCACCTGCCAGGCCTGTCATTCCCTGGACGGCAATGCCAGCGATCCGCAGTATCCGCGCCTCGCCGGCCAATACGCCAACTACATCGCCAAGGCGCTGCACGAATACAAGAACGACGAGCGCAAGAACCCGATCATGAAGGGTTTCTCGGCGACGCTGTCGGATGCCGATATCGACGATCTCGCCGCGTACTTTTCCAAGTTGCCGGGTGGCAAGCTCGTGGATCTGCACGGACACGTCAGCGAATAAGAACGCGCGTTGGAATCGCGCTGCATCGCCTGTGCGTTCGGGTTACGAGCCGCTCGCTGTCCGTCGCCGCACGTAAGGATTTTCGCCGGTCGAATGATCCGTCGCATCGGCGACGCCGGTGACTCCCCGCACACGTTCGATCAACGTGCGTTCGACCCCGCCGCGAAGCGTGGCGTCGACCATGCCGCATCCGTGACAGCCGCCGCCGAATTGCAGGACGACAACGCCCTCGCCGGTGACCTCGCGCAAACTCACGCGCCCCTTGTGCGAGGCGAGCTGCGGGTTGATCTCGGTTTCGATCACGTAACGCACGCGCTCGACCATGCTGGCGTCTTCGCCCGGCGGTGAGCCGCGCAATCCCGGCGCGCGAATGGTGAGCTGACCGCCGGTGGGAGAATGGTCGAAATCGACCGTCGCGCCATCCAGATACGGCCGGCTCGCAGAGTCGACATACAGCGAGAAATCGCGACACTCGATTTCCCATTCGCTGCCGTCGAGATCGGTAGGCTCGCAAAACTCGAGGTGGCAATCGCCCTTGGCCGTGCCGGGATCGACTGCGCGCAGCCGAATGCCGAGCCCATCGATGCCCTGCGCTGCGACGAGCTTGGCGAAATGCGATTGTGCGGATTCGGAAAGCGTGATCATGAAGAAGCTCTTGGTGAACATGCGGCCGGGATGGACGCTCTTCATTGGGGATCGACTCCCCTGAAGCAAATTTAAATCAGGACCATTTTAGTCCCGAATCGACCCGAGGTCACGCGACTATACTTTCCAGTGCCGCCCCAAGGACGAATCCCATGAGCATCGAATCGCTGCGCGCCCAACATTGCCGCCCGCTCAAAGGCGCGTCCGGCGGTCTCTCAGAAGAAGCGATAGCGGGTCATCTCAAGGATCTTCCGGGTTGGACCAAGGCCGGCGACGGCGGCTCGATCGCGAAGGAATTCCGCTTCAAGGATTATTTCCACACGATGGCTTTCGTCAATGCGGTCGCGTCCATTGCACACCGCGAGGATCACCATCCGGATCTCGAAGTCGGCTATTCGCGCTGCCTCGTGCGCTATTCGACGCACGACGTCGGTGGACTTTCGCTCAACGATTTCATCTCCGCCGCTAAGGTCGAAGATCTCCTCGTCGCGTAGCAATGCGTTTCAATTCGAGGAGCCGCTGGCGCGCGAGCGAGGCCGCTCAGCAAGACTGCAGCGCGTCGACGACCGCACGAAGATCCGCCGGCAGCGGCGCGCTGAAGCTGTAGCTCTTTTCGCCGATCGAGAATTCGAAGCGCGCCGCGTGCAGGAACAAACGCTTCAATCCGGCATCGCGCATGCGCCGGTTGAACTCCCGATCACCGTACTTCTCATCGCCGGCAACCGCGTGATCGATGTGTGCGGCATGCACGCGAATCTGGTGCGTGCGGCCGGTCTCGATCGCAATTTCCGCAAGCGTTGCATCCTCGTAGCGTTCGACTTCGGCGAAACGCGATCGTGACGGTTTGCCCTCTTCGTCGATGCGCACCATGCGCTCGCCGCCCTGCAACACGGATTTCCGGAGCGGCGCATCGACGATGAGCTTCTTCTGCGGAAGTTTCCCGGCAAGAAGCGCGAGATAGCGTTTCTCGACGCGACCCTCGCGAATTTCCGCCTGCAGCGCGGTCAGTGCCGAACGTTTTTTCGCGAAGACGAGAACGCCGCTCGTATCGCGATCGAGCCGGTGCGCCAGCTCGAGCGTTTCGCGCGGCCGCGAGGCGCGCAAGAGTTCGATCGCTCCGAAACTGACGCCGCTGCCGCCGTGGCTGGCGATGCCGGAAGGCTTGTCGATGACGAGGTAGTCGCGGTCCTCGTGCAGAATTGCCGCCTCGATCCGCGAGGTCTGCCCCGCCGGCGCCACGCCGGGTTCGGGCCGTTCAGGCTTTCGTACCGGCGGAATGCGGACGGCGTCGCCGGCGGCGAGCCGCAAATCCGGCTTGGCGCGCTTGCCGTTCACGCGGACCTGGCCGGTGCGCAGCAGTCGATAGACGAGGCTTTTCGGAACCCCTTTCAAGCGCGCCGTCAGGAAGTTATCGACGCGCTGGCCGTCGCGGTCCTCGGGCACCTCGACCGTTTCGACGCGCGGAGCGGAGGGCAGATCGCGAAAACCCGCCGAAGTCTGTGTCTTCATTGAAAAAATCTATCCGGAACTGATATGCTGCAGGTGCGTACTGCGCGGTTCCAGACCTCGTCCGCGGGAGTCTGTAACCGGTCAAGAGCGCACTCGTCCGTAACGCCCTCCCGGCTGCCGCCTTCGGTTACTCCGTCGGAGCGAGGCGCAGGACCGGAAGCCCATCGTAACGGTTCGAGTCAGCCGCTGCTCGCCGTCGGAAAGACGGCAAGGGCGACCGGGCACGCAACAACCCCAATATGGCTGGCGCGCGGATGCGCTGGCAGAAATACGGCAGGCGCTCCTGCCGCCGTCCGCCCGCAGCGCCTTACCCGCGCAGCGCGCGACGGCAGTCGA
>DASYJJ010000072.1:0-5680 GCA_035996605.1 Rhodanobacteraceae bacterium | reverse complement strand
GCTCAAGTCCTGCGCGCCGCTTCCGCTCGAGAGCGCCGCGGTCGAGCCGCGCGGTCTGCGCCACGATCGGCGCTGGATCGCAACCGATGCGGCCGGAAAATTCCTTACCGGACGTCAGCATCCGCGCCTGACGTTGCTGCGCGCGATTCCCGACGGTGCTTCGCTGAATCTCTCGGCGCCGGGCATGCCGCCGTTGCGCATCGACGCGCCGTCGCAGGGTGATCGCGTCGAGGTGACGGTCTGGACGAATACGGTCCGGGCATTGGCGGCCGGCGACGAAGCGGACGCGTGGATCAGCGCATTCCTCGGCATGCCGGCGCGCATCGCCCATATGGACGATGACTGCGAGCGGCCGGTGAATGCGGACTATTCGAAACCCGGCGACGAAGTGAGTTTCGCGGATGCGTTTCCGCTGCTGCTGATTTCGCAGGCGGCGGTCGATGCGCTGAATACGAAGCTTGCGCAGGCCGTGCCGATGCTGCGTTTCCGGCCGAACCTCGTCGTCGCGCACACGGCTCCGCACGCAGAAGATGGCTGGAAGCGCATACGCGTCGGCGCGGTCGAGTTCGATCTGGTCAAGCCGTGCTCGCGCTGCGTGTTCACCACGGTCGATTTCACGAGCGGCACGTTCGATCCGTCGGGCGAGCCGTTGCGCACGCTGACGACGTATCGGCGCACGGAACGCGGCGTGACGTTCGGACAGAATGTGATTCCGCGCGGCGCCGGCTCGGTGCGCGTCGGCGACGAGATCGAAGTGCTCGCCTGAGACACCCAGACGGCGTGGAGCATCTGCTCTAGCCCGCGACTCTAGTCTGCAAGCATCACCCGATGCCCGATCCTCGATGACCTACGACTACGTGATCGTCGGCGCCGGCTCCGCCGGCTGCGTGCTGGCCAACCGGCTGAGCGCAAATCCTGCCAAGCGTGTGCTCGTGCTCGAAGCAGGCGGGCGCGACTGGCATCCGTTCATCCACATGCCGGCGGGTCTGGCCAAACTGGTCAACAACAAGCGCATCAACTGGGACTATCACACCGAACCCGAGCCCGCGCTCGCGCATCGGCGACTCTGGTGGCCGCGCGGAAAAGTGCTCGGCGGCTCGAGCTCGATCAACGCGATGTGCTACACGCGCGGCGCTCCCGGCGACTACGACGAATGGGCCGCGTCGACCGGCGATGAGCGCTGGTCATGGGATTCCGTGTTGCCGGTGTTCAAGCGCAGCGAGGACAACCACCGCGGCGAAGATGTGTGGCACGGAACGGGCGGTCCGCTCGCAGTCGCCGACTTGCGCTACCGCAACGAGCTTTCGGACGTGCTCGTCGATGCCGCGGCCAGAGCGGGTTTTGCGCGCAACACCGACTTCAACGGCGCATCGCAAGAAGGCTTCGGTTTTTACCAGGTCACTCAGCGGAACGGTGCGCGTTGTTCGGCCGCGAGCGCGTATCTTGTGCCGGCACGCCATCGCGAGAATCTGACGGTGCTGACACATGCGTTGACGCGGCGTGCGGTGATAAACGGCAGTCGCGCGGTGGGCGTCGAATATTTTCATCGCGGTCGCGAAATGCGCGTCGACGCGGGCTCGGTGATCCTCGCCGCTGGCGCGATCAACTCTCCGCAACTTCTGATGTTGTCGGGTATCGGCCCTGCGGATCACCTTCGCGAGCACGGCATCGCCGTGACGAGCAACAATCCCGGCGTGGGCGCGAATCTGCAGGATCATCTCGACATCTGCACGCTGGTTCGTTCGACGAAACCGGTCACCTACGACAAGACCAACGACGTTGCCGTCGCGCTCGAATTCCTTTTCAAGCGAAGCGGCATCGGCACTTCGAACATCGCCGAGGCCGGAGGTTTCCTGCGCTCCCGGCATGCAACCGACGCGCGCTGCGACCTGCAGTTCCACTTCGTGCCGGCGCTGCTCGATCAGCACGGCCGACACCGGTTGGATGGGTACGGCTACACCTTGCACGCGTGCGCGCTGAAGCCAAAGAGCCGCGGCACGATCCGCTTGGAATCCTCCGATCCGAGCGCGCATCCGGCGATTCGTCCGGACTATCTTGGCGATGTCGAGGGAGACGACCTGAAAGTCATGATCGAAGGCGCCAGAATCTCGCGCGAAATCCTTGCGCAGGCACCGTTTGGCCCGTATCGCGGCGAGGAGATCTTTCCCGGAACCGCAGCGCGTACGGATGCCGATTTCGAAACGTTCGTCAGGCGCAAGGCGGAAACGATCTATCACCCGGTCGGCACATGCCGGATGGGTCGCGACGGCGATGCCGTTGTCGACAGCGAACTTCGGGTGCGCGGAATCGAGGGCCTTCGCGTCGTCGACGCGTCGGTGATGCCGACGCTCATCGGCGGAAACACGAACGCACCGACGATGATGATCGCGGAGCGAGCCGCGGATATCTTGATATCGGCCTGAGAATTTCCGCAGGCGCGCGAATGTGTTTCAGATTGCCTGTTCGAGCTCCGGCACGAGCTTGAACAGATCGCCGACCAGGCCGTAGTCGGCAATTTCGAAGATCGGCGCTTCGGAATCCTTGTTGATCGCGACGATCGTGCCGGCGTCCTTGATGCCGGTGAGATGCTGGATCGCGCCCGAGATTCCGACCGCGATGTAGAGTTCCGGTGCGATGATCTTGCCGGTCTGACCGACCTGCAGATCGCTCGGCACATAGCCCGCATCCACCGCTGCGCGCGATGCGCCGACGGCGGCGCCGAGTTTGTCGGCGAGCGCATAGATAACCTTGAAATTGTCCGCCGATCCCAGCGCACGCCCGCCGGAAACGACACGCGCTGCGCCCTGGAGATCCGGACGATCGCTCTTGCCTTGCGCGAGTGCGACGAAGCGCGTGTGGTTCGGGACGACGACATCGAGCGAAAGCGGTTCCACCGGCGCTGCATTCGCCGAGCTGCCAGCGGCCGCATAAGACGCCGTGCGCACCGTCGCGACGACGAGCTGATCCGTCGGAGCCTCGACGGTCACGATCGCGTTGCCGGCGTAGATCGGCCGCTTGAACGCGTGCGCGCCTTCGACCGACATGATGTCGGAAACCTGCGCGACGCCGAGCAGCGCGGCGACACGCGGCGAGAGATCCTTGCCGAATGTCGTCGACGGAGCGAGCAGGTGCGTGTAGCCGTTCTTCGCCGCTGCGGCTGCCTGCGGCGCGAACACCGCGGCCAGTACATGCGCATTCTCGGCGCGCGCAGCCGTAAGCACTTTCGCGACGCCTTCGATCTTCGCGGCCTCGGCTGCGATGCCGCTGACGTCCGCAGCGAGCACGAGCACGTCGATCGCATCGGGTTTCAGGTCTTTTGCGCAGGTGACGCAGCGTGCCGTGCTCGCATTGAGCTTGCCGTCGAGGTGTTCGGCGATGATCAGGACCTTGCTCATAGCAATCCTCTGCTCTTCAACGCGGCAACGAGCTCGGACACGTCCTTGACCATCACGCCCTTGCTGCGCTTCGCCGGCGGCGCGTAATGCGTCGTTTTGAGATGATCCCCCGATTCGACGCCGAGATCGGCGAGTTGCAGCGTCTCGATCGGCTTGGCCTTGGCCTTCATGATGTCCGGCAGTTTGATGAAGCGCGGCTCATTGAGGCGAAGATCGGTCGTGATCACGGCGGGCAAGTCCACTTCGATCGTCTCGAGCCCGGCGTCGACCTCGCGCGTCACGCGCGCGACGTTGCCGTTGACTTCCACTTTCGATGCAAACGTCGCCTGCGGACGATCCCACAGCGCCGCCAGCATCTGGCCCGTCTGGTTGCAATCGTCGTCGATCGCCTGCTTGCCCATCAGCACGATGCCGGGCTGCTCTTTTTCGACGAGCTTGTGCAGCACGCGCGCCGCGGTGAGCGGCTGCACCGCGTTCGGCGTGACGACATGGATCGCGCGGTTCGCGCCCATCGCTAGGCCATTGCGGATGTGCGCCTGCGCGTCGGCGGGTCCGATCGTCGCGACGATGACATCGGTGGCGACGCCTTTTTCGCGCAATCGCAGCGCTTCTTCGAGCGCGATGTCGTCGAACGGATTGGCGGACAGCTTGACGCCGTCGGTGACGACGCCGGAACCATCCGGCTTGACCTGCACGCGGACGTTGTAATCGACCACGCGCTTGTAGGCGACCAGGATCTTCATGGCCCTGAATTCCTCGGGATTCCGCGCGACGCGCGGGGCGGAAAGAACGGGCGCGAATTGTAACTTGGATTCGGCGGCGGGTCAGTTCGCGCGCGTTCGGCTTCAGCGCGACGTGCAGCGCGCCAGAATCGCCGCAGCGAAACGATCCGCTGAACCCGGCGCATGCTCGAAAAACAGCGACGGTTCGCTCAGCTCGAGTTCGAGCACGCGCGGCATGCCGTCGTCGTCGTGGATCAGATCGACGCGCGCATAGAGCAGCGGCTGCGCGAACGGAATCGCGGCGAGTGTACTCGTCGCGACCTTGATTTCTTCCGGGCTCGGCGATCGCGCCGTGATGTGCTCGGTCGCAAACAGCGCGCGCGTCGGACCTTCGCCGCGCCGGAGCAAGGGTCCCTTGCGGATCGCGTGGCTCAATGTTCCGTCGAAGAAGACGAGCGCGGTCTCGCCGTGCGCGTCGACGCGATTCAGATACGGCTGCAACAGAACGCTTCGGTTCGCGTCGAGCAGTCCCTGCACATGCGCTAGGGCGACTCCGCTTTCATCGCGCGCGTAGCGTTGCGCATCGCGCGAGCCCGCGCCGACAGAAGGCTTCACGACGAACTCCTCGCCTGCGCCGCCGAGAAACGAATGCAGCGCATCGAGCGCAACTTTGCCGGGCTCGACGAACGTGCTCGGTACGACGGGCACGCCGGCGCGCCCGAGATGCGCGAGATAGTGCTTGTCGGTGTTCCAGCGCACGACGTTCGCGGGATTGAGCAACGTCGTGCGCGCCGATGCGTGATCGACCCAGCGCAGGAATTCCTCGAGCCGCAGCGAGTAATCCCATGTCGATCGCAGCACTGCGAGATCGAAAGACGACCAGTCGATCGAGACATCATCCCAGTTGACGACGGAAGGCTCGACGCCCGCGGCGCGTACCGCCGCGACGAGCGGCGACAAGTCGTCGTCGAGATCGCGCGCTTGCGCAGCGGTGACCAACGCAATGCGGCTCATGGGCTACAGATTCTGGTAATTCGGGCCCGAGCCGCCTTCCGGCGTCACCCAGTCGATGATCTGGTACGGATCCTTGATATCGCAGGTCTTGCAGTGCACGCAGTTCGCTGCGTTGATCTGCAGTCTCTTGCCCGCGCTGTCCTCGACGATTTCGTAAACCGCGGCGGGACAGAAGCGCTGGCACGGGTTGCCGTATTCCTCGGCACATCGCGTGATGCAGATGTTCGTATCGGCGACGTGCAGATGCACCGGCTGATCCTCATCGTGCTCGGTCGCGGCGAAATAGACTTCAGCGACACGATCGCGTGGCGGCAGCGTGCGGTCGACGTAGGCCGGTGTATGCGTTTCGCCGTCGTGGTTGCGAGATTCCTCGACGGTAGCGCCGTCGACGGTCTGCGACTCGTGCCCCGTGATTTTTTCCAGGGCCGAGAAATCGGCGTGATTCTTCAGCGTCCACGGCGAGAGTCCGGCGGTGATCGTTTCCCAACCCGCATTGGCGAGGCCGAGCCAGAGACCCCTGTTGAAACCGGGCCGGATGTTTCGCACTTT
>DASYJJ010000071.1:0-1524 GCA_035996605.1 Rhodanobacteraceae bacterium | reverse complement strand
CGCGCTGAAACAGCAGAGCATGGAAATCAAGGACGCGCCCGCGGATCCGGAACGCGCGGTGCACGATCGCGATGCCGATCTCGTGCTGCGCATTCCCGCGAATTTCGCCGACGGGTGGAGCACGGGCGAGTCCGCGCAGGTCGAGCTCATCTACGACGCTTCGCAGCGCGATACGCAGGGATCGGTGAATCGGCTGCGCGCTGCGCTCGAGACTTACGCGCAGCGCACGGGCGCGTTGCGTCTGCTCGCGCGCGGCATTTCGCCAGCGGTGATCCGTCCGGTCGTCGTCGCCGATCGGGATCAGTCCAACGCGCAGACGCGCAGCGGTACGTTGTTCGCGATGCTGCCGTATTTCTTCATCCTCGGCGCATTCATCGGCGGAATGGCGCTTGCGATCGACACGACGGCGGGCGAGCGCGAGCGGCAGTCGCTGGAGCCGCTCTTGGTGAATCCTGTTTCGCGCTCGCGCATCCTGATCGGCAAGCTCGCCGCAACCAGCACCTTCGCGCTGACCAGCGTGCTGCTCGGCATCCTCGCGTTCTCGCTGGTCGGACGCTGGCTGCCGACCGAAAAACTCGGCATGACGCTCGATCTTGGCCTGCGGTTCGCGTCGACCACGATGGTTGTGATGCTGCCGCTCGTGTTTCTGATCGCAACGCTGCAGACGCTGGCCGCCGCGTTCGCCCGCAGTTTCCGCGAGGCGCAGACGTATCTCTCGCTGCTGATGTTCGTGCCAGCCGTGCCGACAATGATGTTGTCGCTGTTTCCGGTGAAAACGGAAACGTGGATGTACGCGGTGCCGCTGATGGGTCAGCAGATCACGATCACGCGGCTGATGCGCGGCGATGCGGTGACACCGGAGGAGCTTGGAATCTGCTTCGCGTGCACGGCCGTCGCGGCGCTCACCGTCTATGCCGTCACGGCGGCAATCTATCGCGGCGAGCGGCTCGCGATCTCGACGTAGCGAAGTCGAAGGCGAGATGACTGTTTCGCCACCCCGGCGCAAACCGAGATCGGTCTGAGGAGATCAGGTCCCGGCTTGCGCCTGGATGACGAATCGGGGCGTATCGGACGCCAGAAATGTTGCCGGTAAATCCGTCTCGCGCGTCGTCGAGGCTATGGACGGCGCGCGAGACGGACAGGGCGCATTTCTGTCAGGTCAGAAGAAAATGATGCCGCCGAAGGATCCGCCGTACTGCTTGGCTTCCTGGGCGAGATAGTCCTTCGAACGCGTCTCGCCGACTTCGGCCGCCAGCGTGATGCTGCTGGTCAGCGCGTAGTACCAGCCCAACGTCAGGTTGTCGTTCGACTTGAAGCTGGCATTGAGCACATCGTTGTAGTTGTTGTCGTCGGTGTTCTTGCTCTTGCCGTAGCTGATGCCGAACTTCGACTTCTCGGTGACCTTGTAGGTAGCTTGCAGCAGATAGTTCTCGCCGCGGACGTCGCCTTCGTCTCCGTCGGACAGGATGCCGATGCCGTTGCCGGTCTGGAAGTTGGCGAGGAAGCCGAACCCTCCGGCCGTGA
>DASYJJ010000070.1:0-8666 GCA_035996605.1 Rhodanobacteraceae bacterium | reverse complement strand
GCGGTCGCGACCTGATACAGCAAAGGCTGGAAGAGATGGTGGTTCGAGCGATCGACGACGGTGATGCACACCGGCGAATGCGCAAGCGATCGCGCTGCCCACAAGCCGCCGAAGCCGCCGCCGAGTATCAGCACGTGGGGTGCGCGCACTTCTGCCGTGGTGTTCATCGGACCATTGTCACCGATCGTATCTCCCACGAATATGGGCTCTCTATGGCAAGATCCAAGAATGGCTTCGCGCTCGAAACCCGCGACCGCGGCTGACGTGCTCGGCACGCCACGATGCGCGCATACGCACATTCGCGCCGGCACCGGCGGATGGACGTACGTGCCGTGGCGCAAGAATTTTTATCCCGAAGGACTCGCGCAGCGGCGCGAGCTCGAATACGCAAGCCGGCGTCTGACCGCGATCGAAGTCAACGGCACCTATTACGGCGCGCAGAAGCCGGCAAGTTATGCCGCGTGGCGCGCGCAGACACCGGATGGCTTCGTGTTTTCGCTGAAGGCGCCGCGCTATGCGACGGAGCGCAAAGAGCTCGCGAGCGCCGGCAAGACGATCAAGGATTTCGTGTTCGGCGGCCTTGCCGAGCTGGGTGATCGCCTCGGTCCGATCAATTGGCAATTGCCGGAAACCAAGCGGTTCGAGCGCGACGATCTCGCGGCGTTCTTCGACCTGCTGCCGCGAGAGCTCGACGGGGTGCGGTTGCGACACGTACTCGAAGTGCGCGAACCGGGCTTCGCATGTACTGCCTACATAGACCTCGCTCGCGAGCATCAGGTCACGACGGTGTTCACCGATTCACCGAACTATCCGTCCATCGCCGATGTGACCGGCGACTTCGTGTACGCACGCCTGATGCAGAGCGAATCGGCGATCGCGACCGGCTACGCGGGGGCCGCGCTGGATGCGTGGGCGGAACGCGCGCGCGAATGGTCAGCCGGTCGCCAGCCTTCGGATTTGCCGCGGATTGCATTGCCGACAGCGGCATCCGGCAAGCGCGACGTATTCATCTATTTCATCAACGGCGCCAAGGAACGCGCGCCTGCAGCGGCAATGGCGTTGCTCGATCGTCTCGGCGCGTGAGTTTGCGGCGCGCTGCTCGGGTTCGCTCAGATTTGCTGGCAGGGATTTGCCGCGTAGGATTCCTCCAGCAGCGCAGTGAAATCGTGATCGACAACGAAATCGACGCCATCGATCGCGGCGATCGGGCGCACCGGACACGATGAATTCGTAAGGAACGCCGAGCGATAGTTCCCCAATTCCGCTCGACCGATGTTCACAGACGCCCTCTTAATCCCGCGCGATCGCAGTCCTTCATCGAGCAGCTGCATCGAAATGCCTTTCAGCGCGGGAGCGTTCGGCCAGACGACGCGACTACCGTCGAAGAAACCAATATTCCACACCGATGCTTCCGAAACCCTGTTCTGCGAATCGACGAACAAGGCGTCGCCGAAACCCTCGCGTTGCGCGAGCCGGCGATGATGGAACAGCGCAAATGTCCCGACATGCTTCACGTGCGGCAATGCGCGCTCGTATCGGAACGACTTCAGTCGCATCGGCGTTTTATCGCCGCCGCGCGGTGGAGCGATCGTCGTCAGCACGTCAATCAGGGCGGGCTCTGCAGTTGCCTCGCGGCGCATCGCGCGCGAGAACACCGTGACGCGCAGCGAAAACGTTCCGGGCTCCGCATCGACGATGCTCCGCATCCAGTTGCGGACGCGATCCACATCGAGCGAGGTTGCAAAAAGTTCGCGCGTTGCGCTTTTCAAGCGATCCATATGCAAGTCCAAACCACGGACGCGGCCGTCGCTGACCTGCATTGATGTGAAATGCCCATAGTTGAAAAGCGCCAGTGCGCCGAAGTCTTCGGCTTCGACGGGTCCGCCGTTGAGCTCGGATCGCTGAAATAGCGGCGAAGCTGAATTGCGCGGGGCGGACCGAGCCGGCGTATCCGAGATATCCATCACACTATATTTCCGCTTTGGGGGATTTTCCCCGGTGCGGGCAGGCCGTTCGCCGATGCGCACACGAGATTGATTGCCTATCTTGGCTTCACCCGAAAGAACTGTAGATTCCGTATCGATACCGCCTGCAAGCAGGTACGGAAACAGGGGGAGTCGGGACAGCCCGCAGCGTGGCGTTCGAGAAGGTACTCGGCGGTCCCTTTCCGGTCACGACGCTGCGGGCCACTATTTTCCGTGTTTCGTGCGCGCAGGGAAGCGCGCACAACCCTCGATCCCCACTTCGTCGCCCCATGCGTTCCGTTGAGCCCGCCTCTGCGGCTCCGTCACGTCCCTGTCATGGTGTCTGCAGCGTTTCTGCGCGAAACTCGGCCTACTTCACCGATCGCAGAGGCAGACCCATGAGCTATATCGATGGCATGGTCGTACCCGTTCCGCGCAAAAATCTCGCGGCCTATCGCAAGATGTCGACCAAGGCCGGCAAAGTCTGGATCGAGCACGGTGCGCTCGAATATCACGAATGCGTCGCCGACGACGTCAAGCCCGGAAAAGTCACCTCGTTCCCGCGGGCGGTGAAGCTCAAGCCCGGCGAAGTCGTGTTGTTTTCCTGGATCGTGTACAAATCCCGCGCACAGCGCGATCGCGTCATGAAGAAAGTGATGTCCGATCCGCGCCTGGCGGACATGATGGATCCGAAGAAGATGCCGTTCGACGGCAAGCGCATGTTCTGGGGCGGATTCAAGCCCCTGGTTACGCTGTAACAACGCGGATCCTGGGTCCATCGCGCGTGGCGACCTTCGGGGTCCGACGCGCGCGATGATCGCGACTCGGGCTCATCCGATCATCGGCAGGTCGAGTCCCTGCTCTTTGGCGCATGCGATTGCGATGTCATAACCCGCGTCCGCATGTCGCATGACGCCCGTGCCGGGGTCGTTCCACAGCACACGCGCGAGGCGTTTGTCGGCTTCGACACTGCCGTCGCAGACGATCACGACACCGGCATGCTGGCTGTAGCCCATGCCGACGCCGCCGCCGTGATGGAAGCTGACCCAGGTCGCGCCGCTCGCCGTGTTGAGTAGCGCGTTGAGGATCGGCCAGTCCGAAACGGCATCGCTGCCGTCCTTCATGGCCTCGGTCTCGCGATTCGGCGACGCGACCGAACCTGAGTCGAGATGATCGCGGCCGATCACGATCGGCGCTTTCAGCTCGCCGGTGCGCACCATCTCGTTGAACGCAAGGCCGAGTTTGTGGCGCTGACCGAGGCCGACCCAGCAAATGCGAGCAGGCAGACCCTGAAAACTGATGCGCTCCTCGGCCATGTCGAGCCAGTGGTGCAGGTTCGCATCGTCCGGGATCAATTCCTTGACCTTGCGGTCGGTCTTGTAGATGTCTTCCGGATCGCCCGACAGCGCGACCCAGCGGAACGGACCGATGCCGCGGCAAAACAGCGGTCGCACGTACGCCGGCACAAAGCCCGGGAAATCGAACGCGTTCGCGCAGCCTTCGTCCTTGGCCATCTGGCGGATGTTGTTGCCATAGTCGAACGTCGGTACACCCATCTTTTGAAACGCGAGCATCGCCTCGACATGCACGCGCATCGATTTCTTGGCGGCATCCCGCGTGCCGTTCGGATCGCTCTTGCGACGTTCGAACCACTGCTCGACGCTCCAGCCGATCGGCAAGTAACCGTTGACGGGATCGTGCGCGCTGGTCTGGTCCGTCACCGCATCCGGACTGACGCCGCGGCGCACGAGTTCGGGCAGTAGTTCCGCCGCGTTGCCGAGCAGCGCGATCGACTTCGCTTCGCCCCCTTTTGTGTACGCGGTGATGCGCGCGATCGCGTCGTCGAGATCGCGCGCCTGCTCGTCGACGTAACGCGTACGCACGCGCATGTCGATGCGGCTTTGCTGGCATTCGATGTTGAGCGAGCACGCGCCGGCGAGGCTGGCGGCCAGCGGTTGCGCGCCGCCCATGCCGCCGAGGCCTGCGGTAAGAATCCATTTGCCCGAAAGACTTCCGCCGTAATGCTGACGCCCCATTTCGACGAAGGTTTCGTAAGTGCCTTGCACGATGCCTTGCGAGCCGATGTAGATCCACGATCCCGCCGTCATCTGGCCGTACATCATCAGGCCCTTGCGATCGAGCTCGTTGAAGTGCTCCCAGGTCGACCACGCCGGCACAAGGTTCGAATTGGCAAGCAGCACACGCGGCGCGTCCTTGTGGGTCGGGAATACGCCGACCGGCTTGCCGGACTGAATCAGCAGGGTTTCATCATCGGCGAGCTCGCGCAGCGCGCGCAAGATCGCATCGAAACATTCCCAGTTGCGCGCCGCGCGCCCGATGCCGCCGTAGACGACAAGCTCGCTCGGCTTTTCGGCGACATCGGGGTCCAGATTGTTCTGGATCATGCGAAAAGCGGCTTCGGTCAGCCAGCTTCGGCATGACAACGCGCTGCCGCGCGGCGCGCGAATGATCCGGGTCGTATCGATGCGTGTCGGCGCGTTCATGACGTTTCGAAGCGGGCGGAGAACGCGCGATTATCGGGTGTGGTCGGGATCATCGCCACTTTGCCTTCTGCTCGTGCCCGCGAGGACGCGGCGGACTGAGCCGAAATCATCGCGATCTTCGTGCCATCAAGTGCTTAGCGTATTTTGCTAAACCACGTTCACCGCACCGCGCACGCGCTGTCGAGATCGTGCGCAAACGCTTAGCAACGCTTTAACGCGCGCTGTGATGCAGTGCGATCCAGGGGCTACAACCGGGGTGCTGCGCATGTTGCCGATCGATCTGGATGTTGCCCGTAATGTCCGCGCCTACATGGCGTCGTGCCTGGGCTCCGGAGAATTCAATCTCGATCGCGTGCAGAGCGGCCTTCGTGATGCCGCGTGGTATTCGCCCAAAGACCGGCGCACCGTGCGCGCCCTTTGCGACAGCAATCCGACAGCGCTCACGCGCTGGCTTTTCGAACGCGAACGCGACGGCCGCTACACGGGCCTCATCATGGTCTGGCCGCCGGGTTATTCGACGCCGATCCACGACCACGATGGTCTGTGGGGTATCGAGTGGGTTCTGCAGGGTGCGCTCAGCGTCGATGATTTCGCGCTCGTCGACGAAGGCGGTGGTCATATGCAACCGCGTTTCATCGGCACGACGATCCTCGAAGAAACGCAATCCTGCGCATTTCTCGGCACGCGCGAGCATGCGCACCGTTGCAGCAATCTTTCGGCACGCCGGCCGGCCATTACGCTGCACCTTTACGGCGGCCTCCTCGAGATGTACCGCGACTACGAAAGCACCCGCGGCGGACGCTTCGTCGCGCAACCGAGCGTCGCCGGCATCGACGGGCGCATCGGCGTGGGTCTCGCCGCATAGCGCGATTCACCGCTGCGTATCGGCAGCAAGACTTTTGTAGCACGACTGCGACACCATAGGCGGATCGCCGGAACGCGAAGCCGCTTCATGAGTGCCGCTGGCCGTACTCTCTTTCTGATCGCCGTCCTCATCGTTGCTGCCTGCGCGGGCAATCCGGCATCGCGCAACGAGCTCGCCGCGCCCGCCCCCGTGATCCTGATTTCGATCGACGGATTTCGCGCGGACTATCTCGATCGCAGTCTTACGCCGACGCTCCTGTCTCTTGCGGCGGACGGCGTCCGCGCGGATGCGTTGAAACCCGCGTTTCCGACGCTCACTTTTCCGAATCATTACACGCTGGTCACCGGCCTTTATCCCGATCACCATGGCATCGTCGACAACCGCATGATGGATCCTGCGACGGGCAAGCAGTTTGTCTACAAGGATGCCGAGACGATCGCCGATCCCAAGTGGTGGGGCGGTGAGCCGTTGTGGGTCAGCGTCGAAAAACAGGGCCATCACGCGGCGACCATGTTCTGGCCAGGATCCGACGTCGCAATCGAAGGCGTGCGACCGAGTCACTGGCTTCATTTCGACGCCACGCTGCCGCCCGATCAGCGCGTCGATCAGCTCCTGGATTGGATGGACCTGCGCGGCTCAGCGCGACCCGTGTTCTACACGCTGTATCTCAATCAGGTCGATCACGCCGGACACGATTACGGGCCGGATTCCGCCGAGGTGAACCAGTCGCTCGGTGAAACCGATGCGGCGCTCGCACGTCTTGTCGAAGGATTGAAACGACGCGGCGTGTTCGAGAGCACCAACCTCGTGATCGTCTCAGATCACGGCATGACCGCGACTTCGCCCGAGCGCGTGATCTATCTCGACGATCTGATCAACGCGGGCGACGCGGACGTCGTGACTTACGGGATTCTCGCGGGGATCAATCCGAAGCCCGCGAGCAACGATGACGCCGCCCGCGCGGTCCTCTCGGATCACGCGCATATGCGTTGCTGGCGCAAGTCCGCGGTGCCCGCTCGACTCCACTACGGCACCAACGCGCGGATTCCGGCGCTGCTCTGCCTCGCCGACGATGGCTGGATCATCACGAGCCACGAATCCGAGCGCACGCGCACGCATTTCTCGCTCGGCGAGCACGGCTATGACAACGACGATCCCGCGATGCGCGCGTTGTTCGTCGCGCACGGGCCCGCGTTCAAGAAAGGCTTGCGCGTTGCGGAATTCGACAACGTCGACGTTTATCCGCTGCTTGCGCATCTGCTCGCGATCACGCCCGCTGCAAACGACGGCAACTTTGCGGTGGTTTCGCCAATGCTTCGTCAAGCTCGATAAAAACGCTCGACCTAGGCTGATTTCGCTAGCCGTTCGACGACACTCCGATAGCGCTGGGCGATGCGCTCTTCGTCGCGATGCCTGAAGTCCGCGACGACCGTGTCCCCGGCAACGATCACCGATCGGATCAGATTCGCGTTGCCGGCGAACACCCATGTGTCGAGCAGATGCGCGGCGTCGCGACCCGCCAGGAGCGGCGCATTCTCATCGAGGATCACAAGATCCGCGCGCGAACCTTCGGCCAAAGCGCTGACTGCAACGCCGGCGGCTTGCGCGCCGCCGGCAAGCGCGGCACGGAACAGGGTTTCGCCGGTATCCGGCGATGCGCGCGATGCGCTCACGTTGCGGCGTCGCGTGGCGAGACGCTGGCCGTATTCGAGCCAGCGCAACTCCTCGACGACCGACACCGAAATATGACTGTCCGAGCCGATGCCGATTCTGCCGCCCGCATCGAGATAGGATTTCAGCGGAAAAAGCCCGTCGCCGAGATTGGCCTCGGTCGTCGGGCACAGACCGGCCACCGCGCCGCTTGCAGCGAGACGGCGCATCTCCGCATCGGCGAGATGCGTCGCGTGGACCAGACACCAGCGCCGATCGACCGGCGCGTGATCGAGCAGCCATTCGACCGGCCGCGCATTGCGGAGCGAGAGCGAATCCTGCACTTCGCCGATCTGCTCAGCCACATGGATATGAATCGGGCAATCGCGCACGAGACCGGAATCGAGAACGCTGCGCATAGCGGCTTCGGGAACAGCGCGCAGCGAGTGCAGCGCGACGCCGACACGAACCAGCGGCGATTCGAGTTTGCGCAAACGCTCGAGCAGGCGCAGGTATCCGTCGACGTCGTAGCGAAAACGCCGCTGGCGTTCGGATAACGGTCGGCCGTCGAAACCGCCGGTCATGTACAGCGTCGGCAACAACGTGAGGCCTATTCCCGTTTCGCGCGCGGCTTCGACGAGCGCAAGCGACATCGCCGCCGGCTCGGCATAAGCGCTGCCATCGGGCTGATGATGCAGATAGTGGAATTCGCAAACCTGCGTGTAACCCGCTTTCAGCATCTCGACATAGAGCTGCGCGGCGATCGCATGCAGTTCTTCGGGTCCGATGCGACCGGCGAACGCGTACATCACCTCGCGCCAGGTCCAGAAACTGTCGTCAGGATTCGATTGACGCTCGGCGAGGCCGGCCATCGCGCGCTGGAATGCATGCGAATGAAGATTCGACATGCCCGGCAACACATAGCGGCCGAGTCGACGCGCATCGCCGCCTTGCTCGCCGATGCTCGTCAGTGCGCCGAGGGAGTCGCTTTGGATGCCGACGTCGTCGGCAAAACCGCCAGGAAGCCAAGCATGAGCGGCAAATCCAGCAATCGTCGCCATGGCAGATCCCGAGCGGAAAACGCTGAGCCTAACGGCGCGTCATCGGCATTTCCACTGGCGTATGGCTTGTGCACGCGCGAACCGCGAAACTAAGCCGGGATCGCAACCCGCACCGCCGAGGATCGGGCATGAACGAACGCTGGGACTCGCTGCTGCTCGATTGCCGGCTGGCGACGATGACCGACACCGGTGCGCCCTACGGCGCGATCGAACACGCCGCGCTCGGATACAAGAACGGCGTGCTCACCTTCGCCGGCGCGATGAGCGCCCTGCCCGGCCGTCCCGAAACGCTCGCCGATCAGGTCGACTCGGTAGGAAACGCGTGGATCACGCCCGGCCTGATCGACTGCCACACCCATCTCGTTTTCGGCGGAGATCGTTCGAACGAATTCGAGCGACGCCTTGGCGGCGCCAGCTACGAAGAGATCGCGCGTGCCGGCGGCGGAATCATGTCGACCGTGCGCGCGACGCGCGAGGCCGATGAAGAGTCGCTCCTTGCGCAATCGCTGCCGCGCGCACGCGCGCTCGTCGCCGACGGCGCCACGACGATCGAGATCAAATCGGGCTACGGACTCGATCTCGAAAACGAGCGCAAGATGTTGCGCGTCGCGCGGCACGTTGC
>DASYJJ010000069.1:0-1637 GCA_035996605.1 Rhodanobacteraceae bacterium | reverse complement strand
CGTTTTTGGCGCGAGGATCGGATGCTACCTGCGACCGGCGGCGCACGATCGCGGCGCGGAAAGGGGCATTCCAATGGCGGAGCGGGCGCAGCGCGAGCCGATGTCCAAGGTCGACACGGCCTGGCTGCGCATGGAGCGGCCGACCAACCTCATGATGATCACTGGCGTGCTGATGTTCGCCGGACCGCTCGATGCCGCGCGCATCAGGAAACTTCTGGCCGAGCGTTTTCTCGCGTACCGCCGTTTCGGTCAGCGCGCCGTTCAATCCGCGAGCGGCGCCTGGTGGGAGACCGACGAGGATTTCGATATCGACTGGCACGTTCGCATCGCTGCGCTGCCCGGAGCTCGCGACAAGCAAGCACTCGAGACGTTCGTCAGCGAGCTGACGTCGACACCGCTCGATCATTCCAAGCCGCTCTGGCAGTTTCATGTGATCGAGAACTATCTCGGTGGCGGCGTGCTGATCGCGCGCATCCATCATTGCTATGCCGATGGTCTCGCGCTGGTGCAGGTGCTGCTCTCGCTGACCGATACGGCAGCACGCCCGAAAGCGCACGCCGAGCTCGCGAAGACATGGCTCAAGCGCGATCGCGGCGGCGTGCTCGAACGCCTGCTCGAACCGACGCATGGCGGCCTGCAGAAACTTCTCGCCGCGGGCGAAAAGACCTGGGGAAAAATCGCCGGCATGCTTGCCGATCCGTCGGTTGCGGCCGAGTTCGCGCGCGAAGGCAGCGAAATCACCCGCGAGCTCGCCATCGCGATCACGCTTCCCGATGATCCGATCACGGCATTCAAGGGACCGCTCGGTGTCGACAAGCGTGTCGCCTGGGCCGAACCGTTGCCGCTCGACGAAGTGAAGACGCTCGGCCGCGCGCTCGGCTGCACGGTCAACGATGTACTGCTCGCGAGTGCGTCCGGTGCGCTGCGCGGTTATCTGCGCGATGCCGGCGATGATGTCGACGGACTCACGATCCGTGCGACCGTGCCGGTCAACCTGCGCCCGCTCGAGCACGCGAAGAAACTCGGCAATCATTTCGGGCTCGTGTTCCTCGATCTGCCGATCGGCGAACCGAATCCGTTGCGCCGGCTGGAACGCGTCGCCGCGTGCATGCGCGATTTGAAAGGCCGGCGTCAGGCTGTCGTTGCGTTTGGTTTGCTCGCCGCACTCGGCATGGCGCCCGCGGCACTGCAGGCGCCCGCGCTCGAGCTTTTCAGCCGCAAGGCGAGCGCCGTCGCCACGAACGTGCCCGGACCGCAGCAGCCGCTGTTCATGGCCGGCGTCGAAGTGCGCGAGCTGATGTTCTGGGTGCCGCAGACCGGATCGATCGGCCTCGGGCTTTCCATACTGAGCTACAACGGCAAGGTCTATTTCGGCGTGATCGGCGACGGCAAGCTCGTGCGCGATCCGGATGCGATCGTGCGTCGATTCGGCGAAGAGTTCGAAAAGCTCATGCTGATTGCGCTGATGGAAAATTGGGACGAGGAATTCGATCCGATGGGCGCGGCGGCCACGATGGCGAAATACCTGTAGCCGATTGCGGCGCTCGTCGACCATTTTCGCGACAATGGTGGACACCTCGATCGTCGCTTGGCGGCTCTGCGGACGTCTCCGTCGTCCCAGCGTTCCCGAAGCCTTG
>DASYJJ010000068.1:0-9000 GCA_035996605.1 Rhodanobacteraceae bacterium | reverse complement strand
TTTTTTCCCCTCTCCCGCTCTGTTCTTCCCCTCTCCCGCTCGCGGGAGAGGGTAGGGTGAGGGCGCTCTTGATTCAGTGCGGCATCCAAAGCTTCCCCACGCAACCCCATCACAAGCCTCCCCTCACCCCAACCCTCTCCCGCAAGCGGGAGAGGGGGAACGCGGCGCCTCACGCGCACGTGCTCGCGCGACGGCGCACACCCGAACCCACGCGTGGAAACAGCGCGCCATCCTCGCGGAGTACGCAAGCACTTCCCCTCTCCCGCGAGCGGGAGAGGGTAGGGTGAGGGCAATCGAAGTGAGGCCCCTCACCGCATAGCTCCGGACGCGCCAAACACCCCAGAGGTCTAAAATCCCCCACATGCCCTCGCACGTTTCCCAAAATCCCCAAATCCCGAATCCAGACTCCGGGCCTCTCATCTCACCCGACTCACTCGCACAGCGAATCGGCGAAGCAAACCTCCTCATCGTCGACTGCCGCTTCGACATCACCGACCCCGGCAAAGGCGAACGCGACTACGCCGCCGCCCACATCCCCGGCGCCGTCTACGCAAACCTCGATCGCGATCTTTCCGATCTCACGCTGAAAGGCCTCGGCCGCCACCCGCTGCCCGGCGACGCCACGCTCTCGGCTGCGTTCTCGCGCTGGAACCTGACGCCCGACAAACACGTCGTCGCCTACGACGACGCCAACGGCGCACTCGCCGCCGCGCGCCTCTGGTGGCTGCTGCGGCTCGCCGATCACACGCGCGTTTCCGTGCTCGATGGCGGACTCGCCACATGGCGCGCCGCCGGCCTCCCACTCGAAAGCGGCGCCGAACCAAAGCGCCACGCCGACATCCACGCGACACTCGACCGTCACCAGGTTGTCTGGACCGAAGAGCTCGAACGCCGTCGCCACGAAGGCTCGATCGTGCTCATCGACGCACGCGCCGCGCCGCGCTACCGCGGCGAAGTCGAACCGATCGACAAGAAAGCCGGCCACATCCCCGGCGCGCTGAATCGTCCGTTCTCCGACAACCTAGACGTGAACGGACGCTTCAAGTCACCTGAGAAACTGCGCGGCGAGTTCTTTCCGCTGATCGGCGTGCACACGCCGCACGAGGTCGTGCATATGTGCGGGTCGGGTGTGACGGCGTGTCATAACTTGTTAGGGATGGAAGTCGCGGGGATGCATGGTTCGCGCGTATTCGCGCCGTCGTGGAGCGGATGGATCAGCGATCCCACACATCCGGTGGCTGAGCGTCTGGATGCATGAGTACACCGCCCGCCATCTATCCGATCATCACCATGATGGGCATTTCGGTCATCAGCGCAGCCCTCGTCTTTTGGCTCCCGCCTCGACGCTGGGTCGACGATGGGAGTCGAACGAAACGATGGGCGTTCCGCGGACTTCTGTTTCTGGCGGCGTTCCTTGCGCCATGCTCACTGGTCGCGGTGGGTTTGGATCTGCTTTTGCGAGTCGGTTCGCTCCGCGAGTCATTCCTTACGCTTCCGTTCGCGGTGCGGTTGGCTTCGTTCGCTGTTCCGGTGATCGCAACATGGCTGATCTTTTTCAGAGCATTGCTTAAGGGATTTCAATCGCAGCCTTCCGACGTTGCGAAACCTGTTCCGTCCCGACCGCGAACAAGTGGAGACAAGCTATGAGAAAGCTCTCGCCTTGCCTCGTGGCATTTTTGTGCATTACACGCCGTACGATGCCGCGACGGGCGTGGTGACCGGACGGCCCTTCGCGGACGTACGCATGGCAGGGTCCATTCCGGTACAGTCCTGACGGGGGAGGGCCGCAATGCGTTCATTCGTCGCCGAGCTGCAGCGCCGCAACGTCATCCGCGCAGGAACGTTCTACGCAGCGTCGGCGTGGCTGCTGGTGCAGGTGGCAACGCAGGTGTTTCCATTCTTCGACGCGCCGGCGCTGGCGGTGCGCTGGATCGTGATTGCCGCCGTTATCGGTTTTCCGTTCATGCTGGCGTTCGCGTGGTTCTACGAATTCACGCCGCAGGGGCTGAAGCGCGAGAGCGAGATCGATCCAACCGAGTCGATCACGCGCAGCACCGGCAAGAAACTCGATCGCTGGATCATTGCAGTCATGGCGGCGGCGATCGTACTGCTGCTGACCAATCAGTTCGTGCTACGCAAAAACGACAACGCGCCGACATCGACGGAAATTCCCGCGAAATCCATCGCGGTGCTACCGTTCACCGATCTCAGCCCCGGTCACGATCAGGAATATTTCTCCGACGGGATGGCGGAGGAACTTCTCAACGCGCTGGCAAAGCTGAAGGATCTCAAGGTCGCGGGCCGCACGTCGTCGTTCTCGTTCAAGGGAAAGAATGACGATCTGCGTGTGATCGGCAAGACGCTGAGCGTCGCCAATATTCTGGAAGGCTCGCTGCGCAAGCAAGGCGACAAGGTGCGCATCACGGCGCAGCTGATCCAGGTATCCGACGGATTCCATTTGTGGTCGGATACGTACGACGGCGACATTTCCGATGTGTTCGCGCTGCAGGAACGCATCGCGCGTGCGATCGCCGAGAAACTCGAAATTGTGCTGAAGGGTGATCAGCAGCGCATCGTGCCGGTGGCGACGACGAATCCGGAGGCGTATGCGTTGTATCTGCAGGCAACACAGATTTTCAATCGACGCGAGGGCGAGCATTTTCCCGATGCGATCGCGCAATTGGAGCAAGCGATCGCGCTCGATCCGAAATTCGCGCGCGCGCATGCGCGGCTGGCGGCGGTCATGGCGATAGGACCGACGTACACGGTTCTCGATCCCGTAAAGGCCGTGGCTTCCGCGGAGGAACACGCCCGCATCGCGAGCGAGCTCGATCCGACACTCGCCGAACCGTATGGCGCGCTCGGTCAAGCGTTCAGCGTTCGTCGTCGATTTCTGGAAGCTCGCGCGGCGTTCGAGCGTGCCCGTGAGGTGGACCCCGACGATACGACCTCGGCGTTCTGGTACGCGGCCGAGCTCCAGTTGACGGGCTACTTGGCCGAGGGCAATGCGCTGATCGACCGGCTGCTCGTGATCGATCCGATGTTGCCCACCGCGCTGCTCTGGCGCGGCGCGAGCTATGCCTACGCGGGCGACTTCGCGAATGCGGAGCGGCTGTTGAAGCGCGCCGCCGATGCGAAACTGGCGTTCGCCGGACTCGGATTGTCGTTCGTTTCCGACGCGCGGCACGAGAAGGCCGAGGCGATCCAGCAGCTGACCGTTGCGTTCAAGGCGCTCGATACGACACTGCCGAAGGATGCGCCCGATGTGCTCGCCGAAGGCATCCTGGGCGACGCGGATGCGCGCGCTCGTGCGCTCGACCTGACCCATCGCTACCTCGACAGTCATCCGCCGGTTGTTTCCGGCGTCGTGGTCTACGCGTTGATCCGCATGGGCGAGCCGGCGCGGGCTCTGGCCGCCATCGAGCAAGGGACGACCAGCAACGACGCCGTTTTCCTCGCGTTCCTGTGGAATCATTACGGCAGAGATGTGCGCACGCTGCCGGAGTTTCCGGAGTTCGTGCGCAAGGTGGGCCTGGCGGATGTGTGGGAGCAGTATGGCCCTCCGGACGATTGCCATCGAGTGGGGCCGCGCGACTACGTCTGCGAGTGACGAATGAATTTCTTCGCCGAACTCAAACGCTGAAAGCGGTGCAAGCATGCAGCCGTTCATTCCCGAACTGACGGTTTGTCTCGCGATTCTCGGTGCTGCGCTGCTCGCGTACGCGATCGTGCGCCTGCTCGCCGCCGTGCGCGCGAGCGTCATCGTGCGACTGCCGGCGGTGTCCGAGCAGGACGTCACGTTCGCGCAGGTGGGCCAAGTCGTTCTCTACATCGAAGCGATGCAATTCAGCACCGCGTTCGCGGGTGTCGACTTTGCGATGCGCGATGCTGCCGGGCGCGAAGTGCCGTCGGCGCCGATCCTGTTCCGCACTAAGGTGTCGGGATTTTCGCGCGTGCGCCTGTCGGTTCGCGCATTCGACATCGCGCGTCCCGGACGTTATCGGCTCATTGCCACCGGCATCGCGCCCGGCCGCGACATGTCGCAGAGCGCGCTCGTGTTCGCGCGTCCGTTTGTCGGCACGATGGTGCTCTGGATACTCGCGATTGTCTTGGGCGGGATCGCGCTGATCGGCGGCACGGTGCTGACGGCGCTGCACTTCGCCGGCAAGTTGTGATGTCCGCTCGCGACGATTCCCGTCTCGCTTGCGTGCCGTGGCGCGATCTCGTATCACTGAATCGCATTGAGGTCGTGCGCGAGCTTCTGATCTCCGTGCCATGGCTCGTGCTTTCAATTCTCGCGGAGTGGTCGCAGATGTATCCGGCGGCGCTCACAGCGTCGTTCATGTTCTTTCTGACCGGATTGCGGCAGGTCCACAACGCCTACCACTACGCGCTCGGAATTTCGCGGCGCGCGACGGAATGGGCGATGTTTGCGCTCAGTATCCTGATGCTCGGATCGATGCACGCGGTGCAGATCAATCATCTGCGCCATCATCGCGATTGCCTCGGTCCGGACGATGTCGAAGCGATGAGCGCGCGTTTGCCGGCATGGCGCGCGCTGCTGATCGGCCCGTGGTTTCCGTTGCGGCTGCACGCGAAAGCGCTCGCGGTCGCGACACCGAAGCAGCGTCGATGGATTCTGGCTGAGCTCGCGGCGAACCTGCTCTGGATCGCACTCGTCTTTGCCGTCTTCGAACAGCCCGTGCTCGAATATCACGTGCTCGCGATGCTCACCGGTCAATGCCTCACCGCTTTCTTCGCCGTGTGGACCGTGCATCACGATGCGGCCGGTGCTCCGTTTCCCGCGCGCACAATCCGCGATCCCTGGAAAGCCCGCGTCAGTTACGCGATGTTCTATCACGTCGAGCATCATCTCTTTCCGGCGGTTCCGACCTGTCACTTGCGCTTGCTCGCTGTGCGGCTTGACGCGGTGACGCCGGATCTCACGGTCCTTCGCGTGTTCTAGCCGGTCCGCAACAGCCCATGTTCCTTCAGCTGCAAAGTCGCGAGCCCTGAGATTCGCGCTACACTGCGGTGAGAGTCTCGTTGCGTCGTGCGATGGGAACGGGGCAACGTTTCGCACGACCACTCACAGGGAGAAAAACTCATGCGCACGCTATCGATTGCAGTCGCACTGCTCGTATTCGCGGCTGTGCCGGCTGCGGCATCGGATCAGACAGACGTGATGGTGCCGATCCACCAGTTCGTGGACGGTTTCAACAAAGGCGACGCGAAGACGGCACTCGCCGCATGTGCCGAGCAGACTTCGATCATCGATGAGTTTCCGCCGCACGAATGGCATGGCGCGGGTGCATGCGCGAAGTGGGCGGGCGACTACGAAGCCAACGCCAAGAAAGAGGGAATTACGGACGGGTTCGTTACGCTCGGTAAGCCGCGGCACATCACGGTCGCGGCGGATCGCGCCTATGTCGTCATACCGACGGACTATGTGTTCAAGCAGAACGGCAAGGCGATGAAGGAAACCCGATCGGCATTTGCGTTTGCGCTGCAAAAGGGCGAGAAGGGCTGGCATATCACCGGTTGGTCCTGGGCAGCAAACTGATACGTCGCACGAATCGACAGGGATTGCGATGGCGGAGAACAAGACCAAACCGACGGAAGCGAGCGTTGCGGATTATTTTTCCGCAATCGTCGACGAGGCGCGACGCAAGGACTGCGAAGCCTTGGCAAAGCTGATGACCCGGGCGACCAAACTGAAGCCGAAAATGTGGGGCCCAAGCATCGTTGGATTCGGCAGCTACCACTACAAGTACGAGAGCGGACGCGAAGGCGACACGTGCCTCGTCGGATTTTCGTCGCGAGAGGGCGACATCAGCATCTATGGCCTGGCGGATTTTCCGGCAAAGGAAAAACTTCTCGCGAAACTCGGAAAGCACAAGATGGGCGGGGGCTGCCTGTACGTGCGCAACTTCAGCGACATCGATCCGAAGGTTTTCGAGCAGCTTGTCGTCGGGTCTGTGGCCGAGAGAAAACGGCGCCACGTTTGACGCCAGACCGTCCGCCGATGGATGTACGCCGACTCACTCCAGCCGACGCTGCCGGTTACCAGGCGATCCGACTCGCTGGTTTGCTGGAAGTGCCGTCTGCATTTGCGGCGAGCCATGAGGAAGAGCGCGCGCTGCCTTTGTCGACTTACGAGCAAAGGCTCGCAATCGTTCCCGATCGCGGAACGTTCGGCGCTTTCGACGGCGCGAATCTCGTCGGCATCGCCACGCTCGGACGGGAGAGCAAGGCCAAGCTGCTGCACAAGGCGCATATCTGGGGAATGTACGTCGTTCCGGGTGCGCGTTCGAAAGGCGTTGGACAGAGACTTCTGATGCAGGCGATCGAGCTGGCGCGCACGGTTGCAGAAATCCGGCAGGTGAATGTCAGCGTCAATGCTGCGAACGCGCCCGCGTTGCGCCTCTACGAGTCCGTCGGCTTTCGACCCTTTGGGCGAGAGATCGGATCGCTATGGATCGATGGGAAGTCTTACGATGAGTTGCACATGGTCCTTCCGCTTGCAAGTCCGTGACTCCTCCGCGATGCAGAGAGAGCACAATCCGCACACGTCAATGCGGCTGCCGATCGGATCCGCATTCGCGGCGTTGTTGTCGTTCGCATTCTGCGTCTGCGCGCCGGCGCGCGGCGGAACCGCAATCGAAGAAATCGCAAAACAGTACGATCGACACGCGCTGATCATGATGGGCGAATGGCATCGCAACGCGCAGCAGCACGTGTTCCTGCGCGAGCTCATTCGAGATCCCGCCTTCATCTGCCGAACGGACGATATCGTCATCGAATTCGGCAATGCACGTCTGCAGAACGTCGCGGATGCGTACGCTGCGGGCGAAAATGTCACCGAAGCGCAACTGCAAGGCATGTTCCGCGAGACCGAAGTGCCGTTTACATGGAATTCGCCGGTTTACCGTCAGTTCTACGAAACGGTGCGCGAGGTGAACGAGAAGCACATCTGCCCACACCCGGTCAGGCTTGTGCTCGGCGATCCTCCGATCGATTGGTCGCGAGTGAAAACGCTGAAGGACTTCGAGCCTTTCGGCGATCGTGACGGGTTTTTCGCCGAGACCGTCGAGCGCGAAGTACTGGCCCGCCATCACCACGCGCTGCTGATCGCCGGAATCCCACACGCGCTCAGAAAAATGCCGAAGGACGAGGAAGACGGTCTCCCTGAGCCGACCGTAGCGCAGCTCATCGAGCGCAAGCATCCCAGGCAACTCTTTTCCATTGCGCTCGTGACGACTCCCGCCGCAGCACTGACGTTGAAAATGGGCCCGCCGCCAAGTTTCAAAGTCGTGCGCGGAAGCGGCCTCGAACATGCGGACTTCGGAATCATTGCGCCGGCGTGGACCGCAACGCCCGTCGTCGTCAACGGAAAGCACGACTGGAAACTCGATCCCGCGAAGAGCTGGCCGCGCATGGGCGAAGTCGTCGATGGCGTGGTGTATCTCGGCGGCGACGAAACGCGGCTGTTTCCTCCGCCGAGCATTTATCTGGAGCCGGTTTATCAGCAAGAACTCCGACAACGCGCTGCGATCATCAAGGAATTCAATGGACAGGATTTCACGCCCGTGCTCGATGATCTCGTGAAAGAGGCTGAGCAATCGAAGGAGGCGGCAGCCCACTAGGTCTTGTACGTCCGGCGATCAAGCTTCCCTGTTCAAGCAACGCGTGTAAACGTGTCGATTGGCGCGCGCACATGCGGCAGCCTCACGCAACGCAGCTCATGGGCTTGTTCGACGGGTTGTCGTGCGTACGATCCGAACGCGCATCGCGCCCGCGAGCGGCCGGAGTGTTGTGCGGTTGCGACATGCGCGTGCTCACGTTTTTGGCACCGGGAGATATCCTGGCCGCGCCAAACAACACCAATTTTTTGGCGTGTGGCAGATTGATATCAAACGCATTGACGGGTACGAGTCGAAGTCGAGCACGGAAGAAAACGTCTTTACTCCGGTGTTCCGGCTCGCCTTCTTCGCAAGCGTCAAAACGTCGCCGGAGCCGCCGGGTTGACCATAGACGTGGCCAGAATTTCTTCCGGCGGATGACGGACTTCACGGAAAAGACGTGTGATCGGCTCAAGTGCGAGCGCGTCCGCCGATCGAAGCGGGGCGGATTTCGAGAAAACGGGTAGAACGAGGACGCAGCGAACCCGGCATTCAAGCCTTGGATTTCAGCCGCGCGACGAGCGCCTGAAGTACGGCCTGCGCCTCGGGTGCGAACCAGCGATCGAGAAAATCCTCGACCGGAAGCGCGGCGGGATCGGCAAACACCGCCGCAAGATCGGCACGCGCGAGCCGGCGTGTCTCGCTCATCGCGACGGGTGGCAATTTTAGGATATCGGTAAGCCACGCGATCGCGCGCGGCACGACGAGGTCCGTCGCGACGAGCTCATCGACGAAACCGATCGATTTCGCGTCGGTCGCGCCGAGCATCGCGCCGGCGACCATCAGCCGTTCCGCTCGATAGGCGCCGACGAGTCTTCGCAAAGCTGCCTGGATGCACTCGGGCACGGCAAGGCCGACCTGTGTTTCGTTCAATCCGATCTTGAACGCGCCGTCCGCCATCACGCGGTAGTCGCACATGATCGAAAGCACGGCGCCGCCGGCCGGCGCGTGGCCGGTGATCGCGGCGACGATCGGAATCGGCGAGCGCGCGAGCGCGGCGCAGAGTCCGAAGAAATCCTTCCAGAACACGCGGAAGTCATTGCGCTTGAGCTGAAACAGCGCGGGCACGTCCAGACCTGCCGAGAACATGCCTTCGCGACCGCAGAGGACGACGCCGCGGGTACCGTCGCGCGGCGCGGATTCGATCGCTTCGCGTAACGCACGCACGAGCGTGGGATCGAGCGCGTTGACGGGCGGGCGCGCAAGGCGGATTTGGCGGATGGAGTCGTGCTGGGTGACGTCGAGCATGCTCGCGAAGATACCGGAAAAAGTCAGCGCGCGGGCTCGAAAGTTGCGCGGCCCGCGCCGGCAGGAGCTA
>DASYJJ010000067.1:0-3788 GCA_035996605.1 Rhodanobacteraceae bacterium | reverse complement strand
CGAGGCGCTTCCAGACGCTGCCGAGTTCGAGGCCGATCACACCGGCGCCGATCACACCGAGGCGCTTGGGCACTTCGGCGAAAGCGAGCGCACCTGCATTGTCGACGATGTTCTTCCCGTCGAACTTCGCGAACGGCAATTCGATCGACTTCGATCCGGCCGCGAGAATCACATTCGTCGCAGTGATCTCCGTGACAGAACCGTCCGCGCCTTTGATGGAAACCACGCGGTTGGGTTTCAGCGTCGCAAAGCCGTTATAAGGCGTCACTTTGTTGCCCTTGAACAGCAACGCGATGCCGCCCGTGAACTGTTTGACGATCTTGTCCTTGCGGCCGATCATCGTCTTGATGTCGATCGCCGCACCCTTCGTCGTGATGCCGTGCACGTCGAAATGCTGCGTCAGGTTCCAGAACTGCTTCGACGAATCGAGCAGCGCCTTCGAGGGAATGCAGCCGACGTTGAGGCAGGTTCCGCCGAGCGCGGGTTTACCGTCCTTGCCGATCCATTCGTCGATGCAGGCGACCTTGAGGCCGAGTTGCGCCGCGCGGATGGCCGCGTGGTAACCGGCCGGGCCGGCGCCGATGACGATGACGTCGTATTTGTCCATCAGGAAATTTCCTTTGTTCCGATTTCCTCCCCTTCAAGGGGAGGGCAGGGTGGGGATGGTGTGCACGATGAGCCAGCCTGCCGAAGTGGTGTCGAAACCGGCCGAACACCATCCCCATCCCAACCTTCCCCTTGAAGGGGAAGGAGTCAAATCACATCCCCAGCAACATCCGCTGCGGATTCTCGAGCTGATTCTTGATATCGACCAGGAACAGCACCGCATCCTTGCCGTCGATCACACGATGGTCGTAGCTGATCGCGACATACATCATCGGCGCCGCGATGACCTGACCATTTTCGACGATCGCGCGTTCCTTAATCGTGTGCATGCCGAGGATCGCGCTCTGCGGCGGATTCACGATCGGCGTCGAGAACAGCGAACCGAACGTGCCGCCGTTGGTGATCGTGAATGTGCCGCCCTGCAGGTCATCGAGCGTGAGTCCGCCTTCGCGCGCTTTCTTTGCGAACGCCGCGATCGCTTTTTCGATCTCGGCGAAACCCATCGACTGCGCGTCGCGCAGCACCGGCGTGACCAGACCTTTTTCGGTTGAGACGGCGACCGAAATGTCCTGATAGCCGTGATAGATGATGTCGCTGCCGTCGACCGATGCGTTGACGATCGGATGACGCTTCAGCGCTTCGCAGGCGGCTTTGACGAAGAAGCTCATGTAGCCGAGCTTGATGCCGTTCGTCTTTTCGAACTGCTCGCCGAGCTCCTTGCGCATCGTTGCGACTTTGCCGAGGTTGATCTCGTTGAACGACGTCAGCATCGCGATCGAATTCTTCGACTGCATCAGGCGCTCGGCGATCTTCGCGCGCATGCGCGTCATCGCGACGCGTTCTTCCGGACGTGCACCCGGCGTCGATTTCGCCGCTGGCGTCGAGGACGGCGCACCGCTCGGCGCGCTGCGCATGAAGTTGACGAGGTCTTCCTTGGTCACGCGGCCGTCGCGTCCTGTACCGGCCACGTTCGATGGATCGATCTTGTTTTCGGCCGCAACGCGTTGTCCGGCCGGCGAAAGATCGCTGGCGCCCTTGCCGGATGGCTTGGCAGGCGCGTCGTCGCCTTCGGACGATGACGCCTTCGACGGCGTGATCGGCGCCGAAGCGGATTTGCTGGTTTCGGTTTTCGCAGTCGCGTCGGTTTTCGCTGGCGCCGCTTTTGCAGGAGACGCGGCCGCGCCTTCCTCGATGACGGCGAGCAGTTGCTGACTCGTCACCGTCGCGCCGGTGTCCTGCTTGATTTCCTTGAGCACGCCATCGACAGGCGCCGGAACTTCCAGGACGACCTTGTCGGTTTCGAGATCGACGAGATTCTCGTCGCGCTTTACCGCGTCCCCGGGTTTCTTGTGCCAGCTCGCGATCGTCGCGTCGGCAACGGATTCCGGCAGCACCGGCACTTTGACTTCGATCGTCATAAGAATCCTTTGATCAAGCACGCCAATTTCTTTGGGACCACTGCGACTGTTGGTTCGCCGGAATGACGATCACTCTCCCGAGTAATCCGTGCCGGCCGGGGCGACGAGCGCCTGCTCGACGAGCGCGGCTTGCTCGACGATGTGCGTGCTGAGATGTCCGCATGCCGGCGCCGGCGAGCGCGTTCGTCCCGCATAGCTCAGCGATTGTTTGGACAGCAGGACTGCCTGTAGGTGGTGCATGATCTGATACCACGCGCCCTGATTCATCGGCTCTTCCTGGCACCAGACGATTTCTTTCGCCGACGTATATTTCGCGAGCTCGACGCCAACTTCCTTGCGCGGGAACGGATATAGCTGCTCGACACGCACGATCGCCACGTCTTCGACCTTGCGCTTGGCCGCATCGTCGATGAGATCGTAATAAACCTTGCCCGAGCACAGCACGACGCGACGCACTTTCTTCGCGTTTTTCGCCGTCGAATCCGGAATGACAAGCTGGAACGTGCCGCTGGCGAGATCGTCCAGCTTCGACACCGCGAGCTTGTGACGCAGCAGAGATTTCGGCGTCATCACGATCAATGGTTTGCGCACGTTGCGCGTCATCTGCCGACGTAGCATGTGGAACATCTGCGCGGGCGTCGTCGGCACGCATACCTGCATGTTCTCCAGCGCGCAAAGCTGCAGATAGCGCTCGAGACGCGCGGAGCTGTGTTCCGGCCCCTGGCCTTCGTAACCGTGCGGCAGGAACAGGCAAAGGCCCGACATTCGGTTCCACTTCGCCTCGCCCGAAGAGATGAACTGATCGATGACCACCTGCGCGCCGTTCGCGAAATCTCCGAACTGACCTTCCCAGATGTTCAGCGTGTTCGGCTCGGCGGTCGAATAGCCGTATTCGAATCCCATCACGGCTTCTTCGCTGAGCAGCGAGTCGACGATGGCGACGTCGGCCGATTCGCGCACTGTGGCGAGCGGCGTGTAGTCGCCGCCGCTCTTCTGATCGTGGATCACCGCGTGGCGGTGGAAGAACGTGCCGCGTCCGGAATCCTGGCCGACCAGACGTAGGTTGTAACCGTCGTCGATCAGCGTCGCGTAGGCGAGGTTCTCGGCGAAGCCCCAGTCCATCGACTGCTCGCCGGCTGCCATCTTCGCGCGATCCTCGTAGATCTTCGCGACGCGCGGATGCGCGGTGACGCCGGCCGGAAACGGAATGATCTTGCGGTTGAGCTCGGCGAGTTTTTCCTTGGGGACGCCGGTTGCGACCGTTTCATCGAGCGTCGTGCGCACGTGCTTCGACCAGTCGACGGCGTACTCGTCGGTGAAATCCGGATCGAGATCGGCGATCGGCGTGCCTTCCTCGAGCTTCTTGCGGTAGCCGTCGACGAACGCCTGCGCATCGGCATCGCCGATGATGCCGTCGGCGACGAGCTTCTTGGCGTACAGCTCGCGCGCGGTCGGTCGTGCGCGGATCACCTGATACATCAGCGGCTGCGTCGCTGCCGGTTCGTCCGCTTCGTTGTGCCCGTGGCGGCGATAGCAGACGAGATCGATGACAACGTCGCGCTTGAACTTTTGCCGGAAATCGAACGCGAGCCGCGCGACGAAGAGCACAGCTTCGGGATCATCGCCGTTCACGTGAAAGACCGGCGCGTTGACCATCTTGGCGACGTCGGTGCAATACAGCGTCGAGCGCGCGTCGTGCGGATTGGAGATCGTGAAACCAACCTGGTTGTTGATGACGACGTGGATCGTGCCGCCGACGCAGAA
>DASYJJ010000066.1:0-5177 GCA_035996605.1 Rhodanobacteraceae bacterium | reverse complement strand
CTGCGTCTATTCGAGCGGCAGCATATACGCCCAGGATTCCCGCTTCGAAAGCTGCACGGTCCATTCCGGCAATCAAAGCGCGTTCGGCGGCGCGATCTACACACATCGCAATCTTTTTCTCGCCGGCTCGACAGTCACGGCCAGCTCCGCATATGCGAGTCTCGGTCTCGCGAGCGGTGGTGGCATGGCGGTGATGAACAAACTGACGATGTTCTCGTCGTCGATCTCCGGCAATTCCGCTGATTCGCTGTATCTGAGCGGCGGCGGCGGAATCTACACGCACGACGCAATCATCTACCAATCGACGATCGAGCGGAATTCCGCGTTCTTCGGCGGTGGCATCGTGCTGTTCGGCAGCACCGATCAGGCGTTCATGCAAATATACAATTCGACGATCACCAACAACAGTGCGTATGCGATCGGCGGCGTCGACGTGTTCGGCTCCGGCCGCTTCTTCCTCGACAACAGCACGATCGCCTTCAATTGCGCCGCCTCGCAGCACTATGCCGGCCGGCCGTATATCTACGGCATCGGCCTGCGCGGCGACATTGCGTCGCAACCGCTGAGTCTGATGAGCTCGATCATTGCGAACAACGATTACTGTCAGGCCGGACGCGAAACCTCACCGGCGAGCACGGCGTACGACGTATCGCTCCGCTCTGGATCGATCGACGGCGGCGGCAATCTGATTGTGACGTCGAGCGTCCCGTTGCCGGGCGACACGCTGCGTTCCGATCCGATGTTGACGCCGCTCGCCGATCACGGCGGGTCTACGTTGACGCTCGGGCTTGCGAGCGGCAGCCCGGCCATTGACGCCGGCGACAACGTCTACACTCCAAGCTACGATCAACGCGGCGCAGGCTATGCCCGCGTCGTTGGCGCCGGACCCGACATTGGTGCCTACGAAGTGCAGGTCAGGAGTGTCGTGCATACCGTGTCGACGTGCGCGGACAGCGGCGCCGGCAGCTTGCGCGATACGGTCGCCCACGCACAGAGCGGCGATACGATCGATCTCGGCGGACTGTCGTGCGGCACGATCGTCCTCGATGGCGGGGCGTTGCCAATCCCGCTCGGGAATTTGACCCTGGTCGGCCCCGGAGCATCCGCGCTGACAATAGACGCGGGCCAGCATGATCGCGCGATCTATCACAGTGGTTCGGGCACGTTGCGCATTTCCGGCGTCACCATCGCCGATGGGCGTGTCGACGCGGGCGCGGGGACTGCGAGAGGCGGTTGTGTCGATTCGTTCAGCACCCTGGAAGTTTCCGACAGCGTGTTGATGCACTGTCAGGCGATCGGCACCAATGCCAGCGGTGGCGCGATCAGCGCCTACCGGCTCGACATCGCGGACAGCACGGTGTCCGACAATGGCATCAGCGCAACCGGCTATGCACGTGGCGGCGGCGTCTACGCTGTCGAAAATCTTACGATGCGCACGTGCACGGTCACCGGCAACGTCACGCCGTCGAGCGGCGCCAATCACGTCGGCCGTGGCGGCGGAATTTACGCCCGCCGTCATGCTTCGATCCTTTCGTCGACCATCGCGGCGAATCAGGGTGCCTACGGCGGCGGAATCTACATGCGTGACGCATGGAACGCTGTTCTCGACATCGTCGACAGCACGCTGTCGGGCAATGTGGGACTCATCGGCGCCGGCATTGCAGGCAGCGTCAGGTCGATCACCGCCAGCACGATCGTGTTCAACCTCGCTACGTTCCCGGGAGGCTACAACGTCCCGGCAGGTGTGTTCGCGACCTATCGCGCGGCAATTCAGAGCAACATTTTCTTCGGCAACCTTAGCAACGGCGTGGCATACGACATCGGCGGTCCCGGCATTTTCGTTGGCGCCAACAATCTGGTCGGCGGGTCACCGATACTGCTGCCGCCAGACACGATCCACGGCGATCCACTGCTCGGCCCGTTGCAGAACAACGGCGGTCCGACGCCGACGCATGCGCTTTCCGCGGGAAGCCCCGCCATCGACACCGGCAACAACGCGGCGTCGCTGCAAAACGATCAGCGCGGCACTGGTTTCCTACGAGTAGTCGGAGCGAACGCGGATATCGGCGCGTATGAACTGAATTCGGATGAAGTGATATTCCAGAATGGATTCGACTAGCTCGACGTCCGGCCGAATAGACGAGCAGAAACCGCAGGACACGCCGCGTAGCTCGACGTAAGCGCTACGGATCGAATCGTTGTGTGCGGTGATGCCGCCGGCGAGCACCGGCTCGCTACCACCGGCGGATGAGTTGCGACACGTAACGATGTCTGCTTCGGGCGCGAATCGGCGTTACTAAGAGAAAGCTCTTTGCGGAGACTTCGATGCGCCCTTCGACCCGATGGATTCTGCCTCGCCGGCATCCGCTGCAGACATGCCTCGGGCTGGCGCTCTGCGTCAGCCTTGCACCCGAATTTTCGCACGCGCGCGATGCGCACACGCAAGATCGATTTTGGCTGTCACCCTTGTGGCTGCAGTCCTCGCCGACGCATGCACTCAAGTCGCAGCACCGCCTTTCGCCACTTGGCAATCCTCCGCCCGATATCGTCGTTCGGAACTGCGACGACAGCGGCCCTGGCAGCCTGCGTGATGCCATGGCGCAGGCGACCAACCTCGTCACGATCGACCTGACCCAACTGACGTGCAGCACGATCACGCTGACCACCGGCGCACTGGCCGACTCGCCGGATTCCGGCAAGGTCACGCTCAACCGCCAGCGCTCGTATGCCTACGGCGTCATGAGCCCGACGCTGACCATCGTCGGCAATGGCGTGGATCGTGTGCTGCAGCACAACGGGTCGGACGAGTTCTCGCTTTATGGCCTCGCCATCGTCAACGGCTTCGCCACTGACAAAGGCGGTTGCATCTATTCGGCCGACAATGTCGATCTCTATGGCTCCCGAGTGTATGGATGCATCGTCCACGCGGCGAGCGGATACGCACTTGGCGGAGGCATCTATGCGAAGCGATCGGTCGATCTCTCGTACAGCACTGTCAGCGGCAATCACGTGTTCTCGGACGCCGGCTACACGTATGGCGGCGGAATATTCGCCGCACATGCGCTGCTGGTAAGCACCAGCACCATCGCTTACAACCGCGCGTACGGTATCGGTTATGGCGGCGGCGGCGCCGCGCGCGGCGGCCTGTCCGTCCACTATTCGTCGATCATCCACAACGCGGCCCAATACGACGGCGCGCTGGCAATGTTCGGTGGCGAATATGCCGATCTGCTGCAGATCCGCGGCAGCACGATTTCCGGCAATTTCGCCTACGGACAAGTTGGAGGTATCGAATCGAATGCGGCGCTGCAAATCTTCGCCAGCACGATCGCCGCCAACAGCGCCGTGAGCGGTGCGCGCGCCGGCGGCGTCGTCCTCGACAGCGCATTTTCGCTGGAAATCGAATCGTCGATCATCGCCGACAACGTCGCCGGCGCAATGACGAACGACATCGGCGGCAACGGCAGTTCCGTCACAGGATCGAACAATATCGTCACCGCATCGACGCTGATTCTGCCGCCGGACACCATTTTTGATGAGCCCGGCCTTCTGCCGCTCGCAAACAACGGCGGCCTGACGGTAACGCAGGCGTTGCCTCCGGACAGTCCCGCGGTCGATCACGGCAGCAACCTCGGCAACTTCTCGCACGACCAACGTTACAAGGAGTTCAATCCCGACGGCTCGACGCGCCGCACTTACGAGCGCGTCGTCGGCATCGCGGCGGACATCGGTGCGTTCGAGCTTGGCGCGGGCGATCGTATTTTTGCGGACGGGTTCGATCCACATTAGTTCAGTCCGCCGACGTGGTGCGCTTCAGCTGGCGAACCCAGTCAGCACGGCAGACCGCCGGTAAGAAGCACATCTGCAATCCATTTCCAGATCACGCCGCGATCCAGTGAACGCCCCACGCTGAATCCAGTTCAACACCCCAACCGTCCCACCGGGTTCGCAGCCGGTTATCTCCGCGCTTGGCCGCGCGTTGTGGAAAGCAATGCGAAATCCTTTCTTAGAGGTGAGGATCCGCTTTCATGACTCAGTCCCTAACGGCAACGCTTTCATCTGTGTCGATCGCCTACGGATGGGCGTTGAACAACGGGCTCTGCCATTTATTGGTCAGTCCCGGTTTTGACAAGGCATCGTTTACTTGCATCGCTGCAATGACGTGCCCAGCGAATCGATCAATAATTCATCTCGACGTCGGCGAGAGGATGTAGCCGAAACCAGTCGCCCGTCGCCATTGTTCGCGGAATCCGCCGTTCGAGAACACACAGCTGTCTCGAATGTGGGGCTGTTAAGCGGCTGGGAAATCGGGTATGCACGCCGACGCATTCCCGACCTCGACCTGAGGAGGAACCATCATGTTTGAGGTGATTTTCGTAGTGCAACCTAAGAAGGACCGCAAGAACGACTACCTCGATTTGGCCAAACAACTGAAACCGATCTTGCAGTCAATGGACGGCTTCATCGATAACGAACGCTTCGAGAGCAAACGCGACGTACGCCGTATTCTGTCGCTGTCGACTTGGCGCGACGAGAAAGCGGTCGTGCGTTGGCGGACGCAGAGCGATCATCACGACGTGCAAGGCAAAGGACGTTTCGAAGTGTTCGAAGACTACTCTTTGAGGGTTGGGGACGTGACGGCGGACACGCATCCGCCGGACGGAGGCACGGTCGATGAAAAACGGTTCGATGAATCGGCGATCAGCAAAGCCAAGGTCTGCACGATCACGGAACTGACGTTTGTCGAGGATGTTTCGTCGGAGGCACAGATTCCAGCATTGAACGCGCTGCTAGGCCTCGACGTCCGTAGCGCGGGATTGGTCGATCACGAAATCTTCGTAAGCATCGTCAATCCGGGCAAACTCTGTTTGCTCGCAGATTGGGAGAGTGACGCCGCCGCACGCACCTGGAAGCCGCATTCGTCCGCCGCTGTTGCGTCCATTCGCCATCGACATGTGCGCATCGTTCGCCGTTATGGCATGCGCGATCGTCGCGAGGCGCCCCAATATTTTCCGGACGTCACAAATCCAGCGCAATCGTGAGGAAGTCCCGCCGCCCGTCCCTCGCGAAATCGTTGATTTGAAAGGCTCCGGGAGCCTTTACAAACTCGGCCGCCTGCTCGCAGCGGCGAGGCGTATCATTTTTCGCCAGAAGCGGAAGAAGTCCGTCCGCCGCGC
>DASYJJ010000065.1:0-8731 GCA_035996605.1 Rhodanobacteraceae bacterium | reverse complement strand
GTCCCGGCGAAACCCGGGACCCATTTTTGATCTCACATCAGAAGCAAATGGCTCCCAGCTTTCGCCGGGACGACGGTGAGGGTTTGAAAGGCGGGATTTTACCGGTTCCGCGATTTCGGCGCGTGGACAAGCCCGATCAATGCGCCGGTTCGGTGAAATCACACGCTGCGCCGCGCGCGCGCTGATCAAGCATCCACGGCAGCAGCGCCGGTTCGCCATAGGCGCGATGCCAGATCACGTGCAGCTCGTTTGCGTATTCGGTGTAGCGCGGATTCCCGCCCATCGCGCGCAGCGCACGCACGACCGCGCGCGAGCCGACCATCGCGCCGCCGTAACCTGTTTCGATGTTGGTGTCGTTGTCTTTCTCGCCGTGGAAGATCCATTGCGGCACGTCGCGAATCGTTGCGAGCCCCGCGAGCTCGGTCATGCCGGACATCGGCACGCCCGCGGCGAAGCACTGCGGCCAGGTCTTGAGCGCATCCCACACGCCGGTGCCGCCGTCGGAAATTCCGGTAAGAATCACGCGCCGCGGATCGATCGGCCAGTGCGCGAGCGCGTCGCGAACAACGTCCGCCACGCGCTCCGGCGCCCAGTACGCGCCGGTCGTCTGCGGCGCGACGTAGACCAGCGGCACGTTGCCGTCGATCGCCGCATCGATGAGTTCCATCGAACCGTTGCCGTAACCGGCAAGCTGCGATTCGTTGTTGGTGCCGTCCTGCCAATCGCCGTGCAGGAACACGATCAATGGCAGTCGCTCCCCATTGCGCCGTCCGGGCGTCTCGATCGCGCGATAAGGCACGTGCTGCGCGTCGGGCGTCCAGTACGGCGCGAGATCGGTGTACTCCACCGCGCCCACAGGCAAGGCAGTGAGACACGCGAGCAGCAGGATCGGCGGAAGGAAAATGCGCAAAACGGCGGGCGAAGCGGATGGAGGGGCGCGGAGCATAGCGGCCTGCATTCGACAGCGCACGCGCGCAAACGTTGACCCGAGCGCGCCGCGCCGTTACGCTTGTATTTATCTTTCGATCAAGATAAAGGGATACATGCTTGATCTCGCCGCCATGTCTGCGCTGCTGCGCCTGCTTTCCGACCCGACACGCGTGCGTCTGCTCGCGCTGCTCGAACGCGAAGAGCTGACCGTCGCGGAACTTTCGGCGGTGCTGCGCCTTGCGCAGCCGCGCGTGTCGACGCATCTGGCCAAGCTCAAGGAAGCCGGGCTCGTGCGCGATCGCCGGTCGGGCGTTTCCTCGTACTACCGCTATAACAGCGAGATCGATCCCGAGGAAAACGCGCTGCTCCTCGCACTCAAGGAAAGCGTCGACGATGCGCTGCTGCGCGACGACGAATCTCGCCTGCCCTCGGTGCTCGCCAAGCGCGCACGCGCCGAAGGCTGGGCCGACACCGTCGCCGGCGACATGGAACGCCACTATTCGCCCGGACGCACCTGGGAAGCGCTGGCACGCGGAATGACGCAACTGGTCGAAACCGGCGACGTGCTCGACGTCGCTTCGGGCGACGGCGTGCTTGCCGAACTTCTTGCGCCGCGCGCGCATTCGATCGTCTGCGTCGATGCGAGCGAGCGCGTGGTCGAGGCCGCACGGGTGCGCCTCAAGACTTTCGCGAACGTCGAGGTACGTGTCGGCGACATGCACGCGCTGCAGTTTCCGGCCAAAAGTTTCGACCTGGTTTTATTGATGCACGCCCTCACCTACAGCGAGCAACCCGCTTCGGCGATCGCGGAAGCTGCGCGCGTGCTGCGTCGCGGCGGCCGTCTCCTCGCAGTCACGCTGGGCCGTCATGCGCATCGTTCCGCGGTCGAGCCGTTCGATCACCGCAATCTCGGCTTCAAGCCCGAGGAATTGCGCGATCTGGCGCGGGCCGCGAAGCTCGATGTCGTCGCCTGCGAGCGGCTTACACGCGAGCGCCGGCCTCCGCATTTCGAAGTCCTGAGTCTCCTGGCGAGGAAATCATGAGCATCCACCTTCCCTGGCTGCATCCCGAAAGCGCGCAGGCGCTGCTCGATCAGCTCGCGCGCCGCATTCTCGTCATCGATGGCGCGATGGGCACGATGGTGCAGAGTTATCGCCTCGACGAGCACGATTATCGCGGCGATCGTTTCGTCGAGGGTTTCGATCGCATTCACGAGCCCGCGCGCGATGCGCAAGCGAATCCGGGCGGCGATCTGAAAGGCAACAACGATTTGCTGACGCTGACGCGGCCCGACATCATCTCGGCGATTCACACGGCGTATCTCGACGCCGGCGCGGATATGGTCGAAACGAACACGTTCAATGCGACCGCGGTCAGCCAGGCGGATTACCGGCTTCAACACCTCGTCTACGAGCTCAACCGCGACGGCGCGCGCCTTGCGCGTCGTTGTTGCGATGCTGCACAAGCGAAGACGCCGGGCAAGCCGCGCTTCGTCATCGGCGTGCTCGGGCCGACGAGCCGCACCGCGTCGATCAGCCCGGACGTCAACGATCCTGGCTTTCGCAACACGAGTTTCGATGAGCTCCGCGCGACCTATCGCGAAGCGGCGGAAGGACTCATTGACGGCGGTGCAGACACGATCATGGTCGAAACGATCTTCGATACGCTGAACGCCAAGGCCGCGTTGTACGCAGTGGACGAATTGTTCGAAGCGCGCGGTGCACGTTTGCCCGTGATGATTTCCGGCACGATCACCGATCTCTCCGGCCGCACGCTCTCCGGGCAGACGGCCGAAGCGTTCTATGCGTCGATGAATCACGCGCGTCCGCTCTCGATCGGTCTCAATTGCGCGCTCGGAGCGGCGGAATTGCGCCAATACGTCGATGTGCTCGCGCAGGTCGCCGACTGCTACGTCAGCGCTCATCCGAATGCAGGCCTGCCGAATGCATTCGGCGAATACGACGAAACACCCGAGCAGATGGCGGCAATCATCGGCGAGTTCGCGCGCGCCGGCATCGTGAATATCGTCGGCGGCTGCTGCGGAACGACGCCGGCCCACATCAAGGCGATCGCCGACGCGGTACGTGATGTCGCACCGCGTGTGCTGGTTTCCTCCGCGACCCGCGAAGCCGCATGACGCTTCCAACAACGCACCCCTTCTCCCGCGCGCGGGAGAAGGCTGGGATGAGGGCCGGCGCCAAAGGCGCCGGTGCGTGTCATCGCCATGACCGCCTATACGCTCGCTGCGCGCGCGCACCCCTCATCCCAACCCTTCTCCCGCAGGGGGAGAAGGGCTAAATATCATGGCCGATACGACACCACGTTACACGCGCCTCTCCGGCCTCGAACCGCTGGTCATCACGCCTGACCTGCTCTTCATCAACGTCGGCGAGCGCACCAACGTCACCGGCAGTGCACAGTTCCGCAAGCTGATCAAGGAAGACCGCTACGAAGAAGCGGTCGATGTCGCTCGCCAGCAGGTCGCAAGCGGCGCGCAGATCCTCGATGTGAACATGGACGAAGGCCTCATCGATTCCGAAGCGGCGATGACGCGCTTCATCAACCTGATCGCATCCGAACCGGACATCGCACGCGTACCGGTGATGGTCGATTCGTCGAAATGGACCGTCATCGAAGCCGGCCTCAAGTGCCTGCAAGGCAAAGGCGTCGTCAATTCGATATCGCTGAAGGAAGGCGAGGATGTGTTCATCGAGCACGCGCGCAAGGTGCTGCGTTATGGCGCCGCCGCGGTCGTCATGGCGTTCGACGAGCAAGGCCAGGCCGACACGTCCGCACGCAAGGTCGAGATCTGCACGCGCGCCTACAAGATATTGACCGAGCGCATCGGATTTCCGCCCGAAGACATCATTTTCGATCCGAACATCTTCGCGATCGCGACCGGAATCGAGGAGCACGACAACTACGCCGTCGACTTCATCGAGGCAACGCGCCGCATCCGCCAGACGCTGCCGCATTGCCATGTCTCGGGCGGGGTTTCCAACGTTTCGTTCTCGTTCCGCGGCAACAACAGCGTTCGCGAAGCGATCCACGCGGTGTTCCTGTTCCACGCGATCCGCGCCGGCATGGACATGGGCATCGTCAATGCCGGTGCGTTGCCGATCTACGATGATCTTGATCCTGAACTCCGCGAGCGCGTCGAGGATGTCGTCCTCAATCGGCGCAAGGACGCGACGGAGCGGCTGCTCGAGATTGCCGAGCGCTACAAGTCGCACAAGGGCGAGGCCGTCGTCGAGAATCTCGCATGGCGCACACTGCCGATCCGCGCGCGCCTGTCGCACGCGCTCGTGCATGGCATCGACGCGTTCGTCGATGCCGATACCGAAGAAGCGCGCCAGCTCAGCACGCGTCCGCTGGATGTGATCGAAGGCCCGCTGATGGACGGCATGAATGTTGTCGGAGATCTCTTCGGTGCCGGCAAGATGTTTCTTCCGCAGGTCGTGAAGTCGGCTCGCGTGATGAAGAAAGCCGTCGCCTACCTTCTTCCCTTCATCGAAGCCGAAAAGGTGCGCACAGGCGATGTCGCCAGGTCGAATGGGAAGATCGTCATGGCGACCGTCAAGGGCGATGTGCACGATATCGGCAAGAACATCGTCGGCGTCGTGCTCCGTTGCAACAACTTCGATGTGGTCGATCTCGGCGTGATGGTTTCCGCGCAGAAGATTCTCGATACGGCGAAAGCCGAGAAGGCGGACATGATCGGCCTTTCCGGCCTGATAACACCGTCACTGGAAGAGATGAGCCACGTCGCCAAGGAAATGCAGCGCCAGGAATTCCACGTTCCGCTGCTGATCGGCGGCGCGACGACTTCACGCGCGCACACGGCGCTCAGGATCGAACCGCACTACAAATCGCCGACCGTCTGGGTCAAGGACGCTTCGCGCGCCGTTGGCGTCGCGCAGTCGCTGATTTCCAAGGAACTCGTCGACGAATTCCTGGCGCGCGTGCGCGCCGAATACGCGGAAATTCGCGAGCGCCACAAGGATCGTGGCGCAGGCAAGAAGCTTGTTTCCCTTGCGAAGGCGCGCAACCAGCGTTTCGACGGCGGTTGGGCCGGCTATGCGCCGCCGTCGCCGATCAAAGCCGGCATCACGGTGTTCGACGATTACACGATCGCCGATCTGGTCGAATGCGTCGACTGGACACCGTTCTTCAACGCCTGGGAACTTTCGGGTCGCTATCCGGCGATTCTCGACGATGAGATCGTCGGTGCGCAGGCACGCGAGCTCCTTCGCGATGCGCGCGAGATGCTCGGCAAGATCGTCGCGGAAAAATGGCTGAGGGCGCGCGGCGTGATCGGACTTTGGCCGGCGAATTCCACGGGCGATGACGTTGAGATCTACTCCGCTCCATCGCAACAAGCGGCAGCCGAGCCTCAGGCGAAAGAAGAACGAAAACGCGTCGCGACTTTGCGTTTCCTTCGCCAGCAAGTCGACAAGCCTGCCGAACGACCGGATTTTTGCCTCGCCGATTTCATCGCCCCGAAAACATCCGGCGTCGACGACTGGGTTGGCGGCTTCGCGGTCACCGCCGGCGTCGGCATCGAGAAGCACCTGGAACGCTTCGAGCGAGAGCACGACGACTATTCGTCGATCCTGTTGAAGGCACTCGCTGACCGTCTGGCCGAAGCGTTCGCCGAACGCCTGCACCAACGCGTGCGCCGCGAGTTCTGGGGCTATGCGCCTGACGAAGCATTGAACAACGAAGCGCTGATCGGCGAGAAATACCGCGGAATCCGCCCCGCGCCCGGGTATCCCGCGTGTCCGGACCATACCGAAAAAGAAACGTTGTTCCGCCTGCTCGACGCGACGACAAACACCGGCATCGAACTCACCGATTCGTTCGCGATGTATCCCACCGCCGCCGTCTCCGGCTGGTATTTTTCGCATCCGGGCAGTCAATACTTCGTCGTCGGCCGCCTCACGAAGGAACAGGTCGAGGACTACGCAAAGCGCAAGGGATGGTCGCTTGCCGTTGCCGAGCGCTGGCTCGCGCCAAATCTCGATTACGACCCGGAATAGCGCGCGTCGACCCGCGTATCGCATAACGCGATTCCCGCAACTCGCCCAGATCAAAAAAAACAGGGTGAGCCGAAGCCCACCCTGTTCCGCATTGCGAACAACTTTTCGCGCTAGGTCGGCTGAGGCATGCCACGCATCGCGCTGAAGAACGCAAGCCCACCGAACAAGAAGAAGCACACGATGCCGATCAGGTAAAAGATCAGCACGCCTTTGCAGAAGTTCTGCTTGCTCGGATTCGTCCCGCTCGAGAATCCCCAGACGAACAGCATGATGATGTTGACCAGCGGAATCGCGAGAACGATCAACGTGATGATCCACTCACCAAGTGAGATCACCGGCGCGCTGCGGTTGTCCATCTTTCCCCTCCCAGAAAAGCCGGGAATGATCCCGGCCCGTCGATTCTGGCATTACCCGAGCCGTGGGCGCCAGAAAAGGTCGCGGACCCCCTTGGCACGGTCTGGAGGTTGCCACGCCCATGGCAATCGGGCGATCCGGGTGAATTCGAAACGCGTCAGCTCGCGTTCGCCTGGCGATCGAGCGCGTTGTCGCGGCGGTGTCGAAGGTCAACGACCACGTTGTAGACCGAAACGAACATCGGAAACGCATTCTGGATGATGCCGACCGAGTCGTTTTTGCCCCAGATGAAATATCCGAGAGTCATTACGCTGCCGACGATCGAGAGCCACCAGAACGCCAGTGGCATGTGCACGCGCTTGAGCTTTTTCGTCGCGTAAAGCTGGACGAACCAGCGTGCCGTGAACAGGAACGTTCCGACATAGCCGATGAGTTTCCACGGCGTGATCGTGACGTGGTGAATCATAAACAGGACTTCATTCATGACGGAGCGCCGCGGAAAGGGTGGCGCATATTCTACGCCGCGGCTTTCGGGTGGATTTCGCGCCGCGTCATCCCGGCAAGATCAGGGACCGATTCCCCGGCGCTGAAACAAGATGCCCCGGCTTTGCGCCGGGACATGGGGTGTTGCCGGAAGAACCCTCAATCCGCGCGTTTTGCAAGCCAGTTGTGAATCGCCGGCGGCACTTCGCGTTGCGCGCGGCCGGACACGTAGATGCCGATATGGCCGCCCTTGAACGCGAGCTGCGTGTAGTCCTTGGTACCGACCCGATCACCCAAAACGCGCGACGACGACGGCGGCACGAGATGATCCTGCTCGGCGAAGATGTTGAGCACCGGAATCTTGATCTTGGCGAGATCCACTTCGCGATCGCCGATGCGAAGCCCGCCTTCCATGAGCTTGTTGCCCTGATAAAAATCCTTGATGAACTGCCGGAACGCCTCGCCGACCTGGTCGGGCGAATCGAATATCCATTTTTCCATGCGCAGAAAATTCTCGAGCTCGGTCTTGTCGTCGAGAATGTCGATGAGACCGATGTATTTCTGCTGGTTGAGCCGCACCGGTTTCAGCGTGAGATAGCACCAGTTCATCAGATCCGCCGGCACGTTGCCCAGCGTGTCGACGAAGAGATCGGCGTCGACGCCGCGCATCCAGTGCGAAAGCATGTTGTCCGGCGTGTGGAAATCGACCGGCGTCACCATCGTGATCAGGTTTTTGATCTTGCCGGGATGCATTGCCACGTAGCACAGCGAAAACGCGCCGCCCTGGCAGATGCCGAGCAGATTGATCCGCTCGACACCCGTGTGCCGCGCGACCGCATCGATACTGCGCGCGATGTAACCGTTGATGTAGTCGTCGAGCGTCAGCCAGCGATCGGCGCGGTCCGGATAGCCCCAGTCGATCAGGTAAACATCCTCGCCCTGCGCGAGCAGATTGCCGACCAGCGAACGATCGCTCTGCAGATCGACCATGTACGGCCGGTTGACCAGCGCGTAGACGATCAGGATCGGCACTTTCGCGGTTGGACGGTGCGCGCCTTTGAAGCGATAGACGACGAGCTTGTCCTCGCGATAGATCGCTTCCTTATCCGTCGCGCCGTAGCTTACGTCGTCGAGCTCGCGGAGCGTTTTCATGCCGGCGGCGACCTTTCTCTGCATCTTCAGCGCTTCGTCGAGCGCCTTTCCGGGTTCGATCTTGACGGGTTGCATGGCTCAGCGACCTCCTCGCCGTGAAGCGCGACCGGCGTGCGTCGCACGTGCGTGAATCGCCGATTTGGCCGATGTGGTTGACCTTGCCGAACGCGTCGAACGCGCGGCCCGAGCGAACTGCGCAACGCGTTGGGCGAAGCTCATGACAGGATGGCCGACCCGACTCGGGCTGTGCGCGACTTTCGCCACACTCTTCTTGTTGCGCGAAGGTGAAGCGGTTCGCTGAGCGTGCGCCATCGCGCGCGCGCGGGCGCGGACTGCGGTCACCTGCGCGCGGGCGCGGGCGGGCGACGGCGATTTCGTTTCGCGCGGTTGCGTAGTCACTGATTCCTTCACTTCGGCGCGAAGCGCGGCAACCTTCGGCGCGCTTTTGTTCTTGCGCGCGGGACGCGGACGCGTGTGTGCAGCCGGCTGCGACTTCGCGACCGCCGACTTCACCGGACGCGATTCACGGGTCGGCGATGCTTTCGCATTCATCGCGGCCTTCAACGCGGCGACTTCCCGACGCAAATCGGCCACTTCGCGTGCGAGCGAACTCGATTCGCCCGCGCTGCCGTTCCGCACTTCGCGACGCAGGTCGTGCAAACGCTGGCCGATGCTGTCTAGCTCGCTGCGCGTCGGCATGCCGAAGTCGGTCGCTATGCGCTCGACTTCCTGCTGAATCTGCGAGCGCACGCGCATCTGCGCATTGACGAGCG
>DASYJJ010000064.1:0-3639 GCA_035996605.1 Rhodanobacteraceae bacterium | reverse complement strand
GGGTTGAGTGCGGCCGTCCGTGGCCGCCCTATTTCGATCCATCAATCGCACGGCGACTCTGGGGGATGACCGTGCACGCCAAGGCTGCTCGCTCGAAACTGAACGATTCAGGAAACTGTATGCACCGCATGAGCCTGCTCGAGGGTGGGCGGCGGCGCGGGCCGGTGACGCGACCGCGCAGCCTGTCGCGCGACGGCCCGATGATTTTTAGGTGCGGCTTTCGGCGAACGAGCCGCGGGCCGGCGACAACAGTTCGACCAGGCCGCAGATCAATCTGGTTTTCCGCGGCAATTCGCGTTTTACGACTTGACTCCACTCGCTCTCGCTGTCGTGCGAAGGAAGAGAAGAGTGCATCTTTGCAGTTGTGCCAAGTCAACATGGAACCGAGTCAAATCGGCGAGTCCAAAAGAAACGGCTCAATATAGGTTCTGCGAGTAGACGTTCGGCCCCACGGAGTCTGCGTGAGTCGCATGGATGAGGTTGCCTGCGCACCCGCTGATCTGCGAATGTCGCACGATGAGCGCGCATCGACTCACCGTCGTTTATGCAGACGATGACGATCTGCACAGGGAAACCATTTCCGAGCTGCTCACGCATCATGGCATCGACGTGCACGCTTGCTCGGATGGCGCCGAAGTGATTCCGCTGTGCGAGCAGATGAACCCCGATTCGGTTCTGCTCGATCTGAACATGCCCGGCGTCGACGGACTGAAAGTCGCCAGGCAGCTACGCCGAGATTCCGGCGACAAGTCCCTGCGCCTTGTCGCGCTCACGGGGCACGGGACGTGGGAGCTGCGCAAGAAGGCGATCGACGCGGGATTCGACGAGTTTCTGACGAAACCCGTTCCCGCGGACGTGCTCATCGGCGCGTTGCGTCCGGTATCGAGCGGACGCTAGGTCCCGGCGCGCAAGACCGCACATCGATCAGGCCCGTTCGACGCGCGGCGGCGCGCGCTCGGAATCCTCGATACCGTTTTCGTCGAGATGGTCTTTCCACAAAAGCTCGAGCAGATCCGCAGGCACGTCGCCATGGATGGTCAGCGCGATCTTGACGAAACCGTCTTTGGCAGAAACGCCAGTACGCGCTTTCACTCCCGCCAGCTTCTCTTTGAAGCGCGTGACCACTTCGATCGCGGACACCGCTCGTTCGGTCGCGTCTTCAGCTCCCGAATCGATGCAGATGGCGAACGTGAGCTCGAAGGCTCCGTCGTCCAATGGGTTGTTGAGTTTCGTGGTGCCCGTCCGATTACTTGCGCGACGCAGCGTGTTCCAGCCGTCTGCGAACGTCTATGCGGCGCCGAACATATGGTCAAGTTTTTTCCGAACCTTTACGATCGTGGCGAAACGGTTTCCGCGGGTCGTGAGAGGCGCGACTTGGTTTCGGTCAACGATGGCTCGCCGTCAATCGATTCGACCTCCCACAGGCGCCGGTTGTATCTGCAACGGCAACGGCGGCAATGCGTGCCGCGCGCGGAATGTCGCGGAGAACACGTTCAGGTGCTCGCGCTGGAGGAGACCCAGCACTTCCGTGCGGAGCGGCGGCGGCCACGCGCAGATCGTCAGGTGATGAATCGGACAATCCCGCGGCACGTGCGCCGGATCGTTTGCGAGGTCGACGATGGAGTCCGCCAGGCGACGATTGAACTCGACCTCGGATGGAACATTGAGACGACTGCTGTATAGGAACCAGAGCGCCGCAACCGCGGCGGCTGCAACACCGACGCTGAAGGCGAGGGCGGGCAAGGAGCGTACTTCGCGACGCGCGGCTGTCGATGCAAGGAGCATGAGGATTGCGATCAACTGCAATTCGTAGAAGACGGCGTAGCGCGGTTGCATCAGGTACTCGAACCCGAAACGTGGCACGCGCGCCCAGACGATGCCGGCTGTCGTCGCGTAAAAAAACAGCATGAGACCCGCGGCGACGAACGGAAGGCGTTCATCGCGACGGCGCATGAATTCGCGCCAGAACCAAGCGTTTCCGCACCACGCGGCGATCGCCGAAACGAAGAGAAACGCCCAGGTCGCGCCGACACCGTACGTCTCGCTGATCCGGTTCGGCGACGTCACAGCCGCGCCAAACGGCACTACCAGTGCTTGCCACGCGTCGCCGGCGTGGGCGATGAGATCGGACATGCGTTCGTGCATCGGGATCTGCGCGTGCTCTGCGGGAAATACCATGGCGTACCCGACGAGGTATGCGATCACGGCGGCGACGACCGCACCCGGCACCCGCAACGGCACGCGTGCACGTCGCGACGAAAGCGAGCGCAATGCAATGAGCAACAAGACCGCGGCGGAACACAGGATGGCGGAAGTGTCCAGCGCGACACACGCCGCCAATACGATCACGCCGAGGAGTGACGCGCGTTCCTGCTCGATGCAATGGAACGCCAGCACGAGCATCAGCGTGACGCCGACAGGATAAAACAGCGAGAGCGTCACCAACGACCAGTTGAAAACGCCAAGCTCGTTCAAAGAGAAGACGATCGCAGTGGTACCGAGCAACGCGAGATCCGCGGTTTTTCTCGCGCGCGGTTGACGACGGACATCGGCGGCAATGATCGCGGCGATGAGAGCCACGAAGACAAGCCCGAACACGATTCCGAACATCGCCTCGAAGGCGAAATCGAGATCAAAAAATTGTGCATTGATCAGAAGGAGCACCTTCTGCACCGGTTGCGAGTGATCAAGGGTCTCGCGTTTGGCGAAAAAATCGGCGAGCACGAGTGTGCCGTCGTAGTAGCGAGCCAGGAACGTCGCCGCGAACGTCCATGCGTCGGCGACCACTACCGAGATCGTCGCGCGCCACGCGAATACGGCAGTTCCCGCGGCAATGACGAATGCGCATACGCGAACCACGGGCGCGCTCGCTGCGGCAATCCATGCCTTGGGTTCCATTGAGGGCTCTCGTTCTGGTGGTTCTTGCGGGATGCGAGCGAAGAGGCAACGGAGCTGCGCATCGTTGTCGGCGAATGATAGTCGGTTCGGCGGAAAATCGCGGCCGACGGAAGCGGTCTGCTGTGCTCTGGCATCGGACGTGGTTTGTTTGGCCCCGACGCCGGAGCGTGTACGCTTCGACGTCACGCCCCGCCCGGGGCGGTCTCTCCGACGGATTGTCCGCTGATGACCCCGAGAACGCCCAGCGATCGCGTCGCGTTTGCCGTGATCACGTCGATCTTTTTCATGTGGGGCTTCATCACGGTGCTGAACGATGTGCTGATTCCGCATCTGAAGGCGCTGTTCACTCTGAACTACGCGCAGGCAATGCTGATCCAGTTCATTTTCTTCGGCGCGTATTTCGTCATGTCGTTGCCAGCCGGGCGCCTGATCGGGCGGATTGGCTATCGCGGCGGCATCGTGATCGGACTTCTCGTCACGGGTATCGGCGCGCTGCTGTTCGTGCCTGCGGCGAAATTGCTTTCGTTCGGGACGTTTCTTGGCGCGTTTTTCGTCCTGGCGAGCGGTATCACGCTCCTCCAGGTAGCGGCCAACCCGTACGCGAGCCTGCTCGGCGATCCGCGCTACGCTTCGAGCCGCCTCACGCTCGCGCAGGCGCTCAACTCGTTGGGAACGATGCTGGCGCCGCTCTTCGGCGGCAGTCTGATTCTTGGAGGCGTCGTGCTTGGCGCGGATCGCATC
>DASYJJ010000063.1:0-11524 GCA_035996605.1 Rhodanobacteraceae bacterium | reverse complement strand
GATGATCTCGCAGGCTTTGCGGATACGCGCTTCGATCGTGTCCGATGCGTGCTCGCGTTCGGGCTTGCAGCGTCGGCACGCGCGCAAACCGGCGTGTTCGGCGTCGGCCGGCGTCGCGTAGAAGCTCACGTTCTTGCGCATGGGCTTGCGCGATGCGCACGACGGCTTGCAATAGATGCCGGTGGTGGTCACGCCGTAGACGAATGCGCCGTCTTTCGACGCGTCGCGCGCCAGTACAGCAGTCCAGCAGGTTTCGGGGTCGAGTTTCATGAGGAATCTCCTGTCGGGTGAGCGCAGTAGACCGCGTCGATCCCCGAACGACTATCCGCTTCTTGCTGTGCAATCCGGCGCAATTCGGCGCAAGAAACGGATAGTCGCGCTACATGGCCGCGAAGATGATGCCTCAAACGCGCACACACAAGGGACGCATCATGCTCACGTTGTTCGACTATCTGCCTTCGCAGAACGCATACAAAGTGCGACTGCTGCTGAATCATCTCAAGATGCCGTATCGCACGGAACTCGTCGCAATTTTCGAGGGCGAAGGGCAGCGCCCCGATTTTCTCGCGATCAATCCGACGGGCGCAGTGCCTGCGATCCGACTCGACGATGACCGTGTGCTTGCGGAATCGAATGCGATCCTCGGTTTTCTCGCCGAAGACACCTCGTACCTTCCATCCGGACGCTTCGAGCGCGCCAAAGTGCAGCAGTGGCTTTCGTTCGAGGGCAACTACATCGAGCCTGCGATCGGTACGCTGCGTCACTGGATCATGACCGGCAAGATCGCGCGCCGCTCGGGCGAGCTTGTCGAGTCCAGACGCAGCGCCTCGCTGAAGGCGTTGCGCACCCTCGATCGCGAGCTCGCGGCGCGCCCGTTCATCGCAGGCGATGCGTACACGATCGCGGACATCTCGATGTTCGCGTACACGAGCCGCGCGCACGAGGCGAATCTGCCGCTGGACGATTTTTCGCGTGTGTGTGCGTGGATCGAGCGTGTGAAGGAGCAGCCTGGATTCCTCGAGAAGACGTACCCCTATTCGATCGATCCGTATTCGGCGAATGAGCTTCCTTAGGTGTTCCAGGAGAGCCGCGTCGGCAACGATGGGCGCCGCATCGGCTGGAACGGCGGTCCGCTACCGGCAGAGCGAGTGACAGCACCAGGTGATGACGTGGCCGAATCGCGACAAAAGCTTGTCGGCAAAACGTTCTCGCCACAAGCCGATAGAATCGCGCAATGAACCTTCTTGCGATCGAAACCGCGACCGAATGCTGCTCGGTCGCATTGCTTGTCGGCGAGCGCCTGATCGCGCGCAGTGAAATCGCGCCGCGTCGGCACGCCGAACTGTTGTTGCCGATGTGCGAAGCGGTACTCGCGGAGGCGGGCCTGGGCCGCGGAGATCTCGATGCGCTCGCGGTCGGCCGTGGGCCAGGCGCGTTCACCGGCGTGCGGCTTGCCGTTTCGGCGGCGCAGGGGATTGCGTTGGCGCTCGATATTCCGGTGGTCCCTATATCTTCGCTGGCTGCGCTCGCGCTGCAGGCGCCTGAAAATGGCGCGGACGTACTCGCCGTCATCGACGCGCGCATGGGCGAGGTTTACGCGGGAATGTTCCGGCGCGTCGCCGGCGGTGTCGAGCTTGTCGGCGACGAAACCGTCGGTGCGGCGGATGCGCTCCACGTTCCCGACGCGGCAGCATTCAACGTGATCGGCAGCGGCTGGACGAGTTATCACGTCGCAATCGAAAGGATCTTGCCGAACCCGCCGCGCTGGGCCGAAGGCGATCGTTATCCGCAAGCGGCCGATGTCGCTCGGCTCGCGGCGCCGATCGCAGCAGCGGGCGGTGGCATTGCAGCCGACCGAGTGTTGCCGGTTTACCTGCGCGACAAAGTCGCGTTGACGCTCGCTGAGCAGCGGCGTTGACGGGAGCGCGCTGCGGCGAATCGTCGCCTAGCGAAGAAGCAGCAGCGTCGAAAGACCGAGAAACGAGGCGAAGCCGCAGCAATCGGTCACCGTGGTCAGAATCACGCCGCCGGCCAGTGCCGGATCGATCGCCATGCGTTTCAAGATGAGCGGAATCGCGACGCCCGCGAGTGCCGCGGCGAGAAGGTTGATCATCATCGCGGCGCCGAACGCGACCGCCAGCCACGTGTTGCGATAAACGCCATATGCGGTGCCGCCGACGACCAGTGCCCATAACAATCCGTTCGCGACCGCGACCAGGATTTCCTTTTTCAAAAGCGGCATCGCATTCGAAAAACCAACCTGACCGAGCGCGAGCGCGCGTACCATCAGAGTCAACACCTGAGTCCCGGCGATGCCTCCCATGCTGGCGACGATCGGCATCAGCACGGCGACCGCGACGACCTGCGCGATCACAGGCTCGAAATTGCCGATCACCCACGAGGCGAGGAACGCGGTCAGCAAGTTGATCCCGAGCCAGACCGCACGCCGCCGCGCCGCGCGCGCGACCGGCGAGAACAGGTCTTCGTCCTCGTCGAGGCCCGCGGCGCTCATCGCGCGGTGCTCGGCCTGCTCGCGGATGACGTCGATCACGTCGTCGACGGTGATGCGGCCGAGCAGCACGTTGTTGTCATCGACGACTGGCGCCGAGACCCAGTCGTGGTCGGCGAACTGCTGCGCGAGTTCGGCGACCGGCGTGTGTGCGTCGATCGCCGGCTGCTCGATATCCATCAGCTGGTTCACGGGCGTCTCGGGATCGGCAATGAGCAGCTGCGCGAACGCGATGCGGCCCTGGTACTGGCGACGCCGATTGACGACATAAACATGGTGCGACTGTTCGGGCAATTCGCCGCGCTGGCGCAGATAGCGCAGCACGACATCGACGGTGACATCGGCGCGTACGGTGACGAGATCCGGATTCAAAAGGCGTCCGGCGGTGTCCTCGTCGTAAGTGAGCATGTGCTCGAGGCGTTCGCGATCCTCGCGCTGCATCGACTTCAGCACTTCGTCGGCGACCGTATCCGGCAGGTCGCCCATCAGCTCGGCGAGATCGTCGATATCGAGCGTCTCGGCGGCCGCGACCATTTCGTCCGGATCCATAGCGTCGAGAAGATCCTCGCGAACGTCCTCGCCAACGTGGACGAGGATCTCGCCGTCGTCCTCGGGATCGGTCAAACCCCAGACGACGGCGCGACGATCCGGCGGCAGCGACTCGAGCAGATTGCCGATCTCCGCCGGCGCCAGTGTATTGACGAGGCGCTTGACCGCGCCGAGCCGGCCGGAGCCGATCGCCTCGGCAAGCAGGCGCAGCTGACGTGCGGTCTTGTCGTGGCGGGTCGCTTCGGCCATGGTGTTCTCGTGGGCGAGGTGTCGTCGGGCGCGCGGATTATGCCTGCAATGGACCTCGACGCAGCAAAGGGTTGAGCGCGCGGATGCGCGCGATTGCGATCGCCGTTTGCCCAAAGGACCGTGCAATCAGGCGAACGGCGTGGGCGAAACAGGATCCGCGCGTGCAGTTCTACCGCCGGCGGCCGCGCGGTAGGATGCCGGCTTGGGGATTTCTGCAGTGCGATGTGAGGTTGGCCTGGTGAGCCGCGATAGGGCTGGTGGCCGGGTTTCGGGGAGGGCGGGAATGGTAGGCAGCGCCGACGCGCGCATGCAAACAGCCGAGCCGGCGCGATGAGCGAAAGCGCCGCGCCTACGCATTCGCGTCGCGCGCGAGAAAGCGTGTCGGCCGGCGTCAGCCGTCTCGAAGTCCTCGCGCGTTACGGAGTTTCTTTCATCCTCGCGATAGCGTGCATTGCCGGCGCGGCGCGCATCGTGTTCTGGTCCGTCACCGAGCAGGTCAGCTTTGACGGCGCGATGAATCTCGAGGTCGCGCGTTCGCTGGCCGAAGGCCACGGTTACAAGCGGATGTATGAGGATCGCAGCGGCTTCTCGCACGAGATCCAGTCGCGCGCGCCGTACATCGTGCCGGCGGCGGCGGTGTTCGCGGCGTTTGGAGTCGGCGTGTGGCAGTCGCAGCTTACGAACGCCTTGTACCTCGCGGCGCTCGTCGCCATGATTTTCGTGCTGGTACGGCGCTGGACGTCGTGGCGTTGGGCTCTTCTTGCAGTCGGCGTGTGCATGTGGACGCCCGGCATTCGCGAAATCGCGATGAACGGCTACGGCGAGGTGCCGGCGCTGGCGTGGTGGCTCGCGGCGCTGCTGGTGTTGGGCGGAGGCGACGACAAACCGGCAGGTCGTGCTCATCTGCTCGTGGCCGGCGTGTTCGTCGGAATGGCGGTGCTGACGAAGACCGTGCTCGCGATCGGCCTCGTTGCGATCCTGCCGGCCGTATTCATGGCGCTCGCGTCGCATTGGTCGCGTGGCAAGTCCGTGCTGCTCGGCATCTTTGCGTTCGGCTTTGGATTGCTGCTGCCCGGAGTGTTCTACGAGATCGCGCACTTTTTCGTGATCGGCGATATCCACAAGTGGCACGCGTGGGTCCGCGAGGAGATGCACGCGATCCACATGCAGGCGGGAACCGCGGACGGTTTCCGGGATACGCAAGGCATCGGCTCGAAAATGCTGGTCCACCTGCGCTTGCTCGCGGACAATCTTGGGTTGCCGTTTTCGTTGGCTGCGTTCTGGCTCGTCGGGCCCGTTGCGCTTGCGGTCGTGGCTCGTCGCTTTTTTGCCGCCCACGCGCGCGCTGCGCTGTTCTCGCTCGTGCTGTTTGCGGGGATCTATTTTCTCTGGTGGCTCGGTTTCACGCCGACGGAAAAGGCGTGGTACCGCCGGATCTTCAACGGCGTGCTGGTGCTCGAGGTCGTGCTCGTGGCGGTTGTCGCCGCATTGTGGAATCTGCGCCGGAGCGAGTCGGGATCGACGCGGCAGGCGGCCACGCTGGCGTGCGCGGCCCTTACGGCGTTGCAGGCGTTGCTGCTCTGGTCGAACGTCGGCGCCGACGACGAATCGGATTTCGCTTCGGCCGAATCGCTGCGCGGCGATCTCGCAGCATCGCAGCACGTACCTGAGGGTTCCGAGGTCTATGCGGTCGGCTGGTATTCCGCGCCGATCTACGCGCTCTATTCGGGACGCCGGCTCGACAACATCGCGACGCGCACGCCGGAACAACTCGCCGCCGCTTCGCCGGTGTACCTGGTGCTCGACTCGCAGGCGGTTCTGACCGGCGCAGGTCGCTACTGGCTCGACCGCTATGCGAATCACGAGGTCGCGCATTCGGACAACCTCAAATTCTCGGAGATCGACGCGACCAATCCGCGCAATCCCTTCGACGCTCAGCCGATCGATGACGGCGCCGTTTTATCGCATGTCGATTTTCACACCGACAACTATCCCTATATTTTCGGGTTTCAGAATCCTGAAGGCGATGGCTGGCGCTGGGTCACCGCGGATGCGGAAATAGTGCTGCGCTACGGCGGCGAGCCCGAGTTCAATATCGACGTCTACATTCCGCCGCTGTCGGGTTATCGGATCAAGCGCGGCGTCGGCATCACCGCGTGGGCCGGCGGCTGCCGACTCGGAACCATCCATCAGGACGAAACACGGCGCGAGCGCTGGTGGTTGCCGGCTTCGAACTGTCCGTTGAACATCGGACAGCGCGTCACGATACGTCTGACCAGCGACAATTTGTACGAGTCGCACGACGATCGCCAGCTCGGCTATATCGTGCATGCGCTCGGTTTCGCGCAGCCTGTTTCGCCGGCGACGATCGGATCGAACGATCAGCGCTGAGATCGCGTCGGAGCGGCTGTGCGCAGCGCGCGCTCGTCGTGTGCGTGCAGTCAAGCCAACGCGTCGGCGCACATGTGCAGCCTGTCCGAATCAAGCCGGCGCGATTGCCGGCGTCGCCACGCTCGAGCACTTTTTCAAGCGTTCGAGCACGTGCAGGATTCCCTCGCGCGTCATCGCACGCAGCAGCGGTTTCGCGTGGCCGATGAGCGAGGAACGATCGAAGGAGTTCACCAGTTCGCGCACTTCGAGCAGAAGGCCGGGATGCATGCTGAATTCGGTCAGCCCGAGCGCAAGCAGGAGACCGGTATAGCGCACGTCGCCCGCCATCTCGCCACACAGAGTGACCTGGCGGCCGGCGCGCGTCGCGATGGCGATCGTCTGCGCGAGCAGTTTCAGGACTGCCGGATGCAGCGGATCGTAAAGATTGGCGAGCTGATCGTTGTTGCGATCGACCGCAAGCGTGTACTGGACCAGATCGTTGGTCCCGATAGCGATGAAGTCGAGTTTCTTGATCATGCCGGGCAGAGCGATCGCGGCGGCGGGCACCTCGATCATCGCGCCGAGCTCGATGTGGTCGGCGATTTCGTACCCCGCCGTGCGCAGGTCGCGCGCGGATTCATTGAGGAGATGGCGCACGCTTGCCATTTCCTCGATGCTGGCGACCATCGGCACCAGCACGCGCACGTGGCCGTAGTTCGATGCGCGCAAAATCGCACGAAGCTGCATGATCAGCAGCTGCGGGCGGCGCAGCGAGAGCCGCACGCCGCGCACGCCGAGCGCGGGATTGTCTTCGTCGTCGAGCACGATACCGGTCGAATCGGCCTTGTCGGCGCCAAGATCGAGTGTGCGGATCGTGACCGGTAGTCCGCCCATGCCGAGCACGAGATCGCGGTAGGCAAGGAACTGCTCTTCCTCGCCGGGAATCTCCTTGCGCTGCAGGAACAGAAACTCGGTGCGATAGAGACCGACGCCCGCCGCGCCGCACGCGCGTGCCTGCGCGATGTCGCCGGGCAACTCCGCGTTCGCGTACAGGTGAATCGGCACGCCGTCGCGCGTGCGCGTATCGGCGTCGCGCAAGAGCGCGAGAATCTTGCCGCGCTGCACGACCTCGCGCTGCCAGCTGCGGTAATGCGCGAGGTCCTGAGCGGTCGGGTGCACGACGACTTCGCCGTGCTCGCCATCGATCAGGATCAGATCGTCGTCCTGGATGTGCGCAAGCGCGTCATGCGCGGCAACGATCATCGGCAGGCGCAGCGAGCGCGCCAGAATGGCGCTGTGCGAGAGCGGACTTCCGGAAGTCAGCACGACACCGAGCACGCCGTGCTCGGCGAGGTGCACAAGCTCGGACGGCGCGACCGTATCGCTGACCAGCACTTCGCCGACGCGCGCGGCGAGCTTGCGTTCCTCCGCGCTCGATTCACGCACGAGCGCAGCCTGCACGCGCCCGATGACGTGGTCGATGTCTTCCTTGCGGCTGCGCAGATACGGATCATCCATCGCCTCGAACACGGCGACGAGTCGATCGCGCTGCATCTTCAGCGCCGCACTCGCTCGATAGCGGCCGACGCGTACCAGATCGGCGAGGCCGGCAGTGAGCTCGCGGTCGGCGAGGATCAGGCTGTGCGCATCGATGAAGTCGCCGACCTCGCGCGCGAGAACGCCATGCAGCTTCTCGCGCAGCGCGGCGAGCTCGGCCCGTGCCAGCGCGAGCGCACGCTCGAGCCGCTCGAGCTCGTTCGCGACATCTTCGGCGGCGAGTGGCCGTTCATCGACCAGATAGCGACTCGGCTGTTCGAGGCGAGCGCGACCCAGCGCCATTCCGCGTGCCGCGCCGTTGCCTGTGAGTTTGAATCGCACGTCGCTTCGCCTGCCTCAACCTTGCGTGGGTCATCCCACCGTTTGCGTCGTCGGGCAAAAGCCCTGCTGGCGCTTATTTCCCTTCGTCGAACTTCCGCTCGAACAGGTCGACCATTGCTGCCATGGCTGCTTCCTCGTCCGGGCCGTCGGCGCGGACACGGATCGTCGCGCCGAGTCCGGCGGCAAGCATCATCACGCCCATGATGCTTTTTGCGTTGACTTCCTTGCCCCGGTAGGCGATCACCGTCGCGGCCTGGAATTCGTGGAGTGCCTGCACGAGTTTGGCCGAAGCACGCGCATGCAGGCCGAGGCGGTTGCTGATCGTGATTTCATGTTCGAGCATGCTTACCTGCGTCGTCGTTTTCCGGAGTGCGTGCCGCACTATCGCAATTTGTACAATGACTCGATCGGCGCGCGATTGCGAGCGTTCGTCGAGCGGGCTGCAAGCTACGGCGTGTCCACGAAAATTCCTCCACGTCCGCCGCTGGCGGCCGTCTGTGCAAGTTCGTCCAGCGATTGCTCGGGATAATTGAGGACCCGCAGCAACATCGGCAGATTCAGTCCGGAAACGCAGTGCATGTGCACGCCAAGGCCGGGCAGGCGATTGGCAACGTTGCACGGCGTCGCGCCGTAGAGATCGGAAAGTACGAGCACGCCATCGCCGCCGTCGAGATCGCGCGCGCGCGCGGCCGCATCGCGCAGCGTCTGATCAGGATCCGCGTTGGCGGTGACTTCCTGCACTTCGACCGGCAGCGGCAATCGGCCGAGCACGTGCCTGGCTGCCGACACCAGCGCCGCGCCCATCGATTCGTGAGTGAGGAGAAGTACGCCGACGCTCATTGGCGAAAAACCGTGATTCGGGATTCGGGATTCGGGATTCGGGATGCGCCAGAGGTTCGCGCACAGGAACACGGCAGAGTCGTGCTTCGCTCCATCCCGAATCCCGAATCCCGAATCACGGCCTCAAACATCACTCCAGCTCCCGGTGATAATTCAAAACTTGCCGGTGCGTCTGCCGGAAATGCTCGGCGAGCTGCTCGGCGAGATACACCGAGCGATGGCGACCGCCGGTGCAGCCGATGCAGATCGTGACATAGCTGCGACCTTCGGCTTCGAAACGTGGCAACCAGGTGTCGAGGAAGCGCGCGAGATCATCGCGGAACGCAATGACATCGGTTTTGGCCTCGAGCCATTCACGCACGGGCGCGTCTTTGCCGGACAGAGGCCGCAGGCTCGATTCCCAGTGCGGATTCGGCAGGCAGCGCGCATCGAAGACGAAATCCGCGTCGGTCGGCACGCCACGCCGGTATGCGAACGATTCGAACAATAGCGTGAGTCCGCCGGCGGCGAGACCCATCTCGGTGATGATGATGCGCCTGAGCTGGTGTACGTTGATTTCGCTGGTGTCGATCACGCGGTCGGCGATCGACAGCATCGGTCGCAGCAGTCGGCGTTCGGTCGCAATCGCCTCGGCGAGGCCGAGGCCCTCGGCCGACAGCGGATGGCGGCGGCGCGTTTCCGAGTAGCGCTTGATCAGCACGTCGTCGCGCGTGTCGAGGAACACGAGCCGGTACGCGATCTGCGACTGCGCGAGCTCGGCGAGGATCGCCGGCAAGCGGTTCAGATTCTCGGCGCGGTTGCGCACGTCGACTCCAACCGCGAGCTTGTGATGCAAACCCGCGCCGCCCTGCGAAATCGCCTGCACGAACGCCGGCATCAGCGCGGCGGGGAGGTTGTCGACGCAGTAGTAGCCGAGATCTTCCAGCGTGCGCAGCGCAACGGTCTTTCCGGAACCGGAAAGGCCGCTCACGATGATCAGCTCGGCCGGCGTCGACGGCGTCGCGGTTTTTGCGGCGGTGGATTCTGTTTCTACCATGGAGGCAGTCGGCGCAGCTGATGCGCCTGGCGGTCGATGAAGGTCTGCGCGGGATCGAATCCCTTGGTCTTCAGCATATGGCTGCGCACGGCCGCTTCTGCAAGGACCGCGATGTTGCGGCCGGGCGCGACCGGGATCGTGATGCACGGAATCTGCACATCCAGCACTTCGCTGTAGCCGACGTCGCCCGTCAAGCGCGCCATGCCGTCGCCCGGCGCATCGAGCTTCTGCGGTTTCAGATGCACGATCAGTCGCAGGTATTTGGAAGGTTTGACCGCGGTCTGGCCGAACATCTCGCGTACGTTGAGCACTCCGAGGCCACGCACTTCCAGAAGGTCGCGCAACATTTCGGGGCAGTTGCCGTCGATCACGTCCGGAGCGATCAGCGTGAACTCGGGCGCGTCGTCGGCGACGAGCCGGTGGCCGCGCGTGATGAGCTCGAGTGCGAGCTCGCTCTTGCCAGTGCCGCTTTCGCCGGTGATCAGCACGCCGATCGAATACACCTCCATCAGGACGCCGTGCAGCGTGACCTGTCGCGCCAGCGAACGCGCGAGGTGATATTGCAGGTACGTCAAAAGCTCATGCCCGCGTTTGGGGCTGATCCAGAGCGGCGTCTGCGATTCTTCGGCGGCCTGACGCAAGTCGGCCGGAATGGTTTGATCCTTCGTGACCAGGAGCGCCGTCGGCCGGTAAGCGATGATCTTCTCGACCGTTTCCCAGCGCTGGCGGGAATCGAGTCCGTCGAGATAGTTGAGCTCCTCGGTGCCGATGATCTGCACCTTGTTCGGATAGATGATGTTGAGATATCCAACCAGCGAAGGCCGCCGCGACTGCGTGCCGCCGGGCTCGAACAGGCGGTTTTCGCCGCGCATGCCGGCGACCCAGCGCAGCGCCATGCGCTCGCCGACGGCATCGAAAAGCTGGCGGGCTGAGAGCCTTTCCATCGTCGAAATCGGGACTTGGGTGCAACGGTCGGTAGCGCCAGACTGCCACAGTGTACGTAGGCGACCAAGCGCCATCGGGACAACGGCGCGATTCCTGCGCTATTCCTGTGCGACTACGGCGGGATCCGGACACTCGGGAACGACGCGCCGATGAGCGATCACGCTCCGGCTTTGGCTTTGCGCAGGCGCTCCCACAAGGCCATGGGATCGGGCGCGGCGCGAAGCGCATCGGTCAGTTCGACATCCGAAAAGAGCTCCGCGAGCTCGGCGAGAAGCTTCAGGTGCTGATCGGTGAAGTGCTCCGGCACGATCAGCGCCGCGACGAGGTCGACCGGCTCGCCATCGTCGGCGCCGAAATCGACCGGCCGGGCAAGTCGCACGAACGCGGCGCGTGCCTCGGCGACCGCAGAGCTGCGGCCGTGTGGAATCGCGACGCCGTGACCAAGACCGGTCGAACCGAGCTCCTCGCGCGCTTCGAGCGCGGCGTGCACGACGCTCGCGTCATCCTTGCCCGCGAGGAGATCGGCGAGCCGGGCGATGAGTGCCGCCTTGTCGCCCGCGACGAGATCCGTCCGCACCCGCTCGGGCGGCAACAGGTCGAGAAATGGCATGAGCGGAAGGGACTCTACGGGTCGCTTTGGAGCGGCGGGCGGGTAATGGTACTGGCGTTTGGCGGGCTGTGGGCAGATGCACTCGAAACCCTCGGGCGCGAGCCAGCATTCCGACGGCCTGCGTCCTGGATCAGCGTCTCGTGCCGTCGTCCCGGCGAAAGCCGGGATCCATTGTGATGTTCGGCGCAAGGCAAATGGATCCCGGCTTCCGCCGGAACGAAGCATCAGCTCCGCCGCTCGCTGTCCTCAGTTGTAGCGAGTCGCCCGCACGGTTTCCGCGTGATGATCGGTGAGTTTTTCCTTGTGCTTGCGCACCTGCTTGTCGATCTTGTCGACCAGCACGTCGATCGCTGCGTACATGTCGGCGGCGGTCGCGTCGGCGTGCAGAGTGCGGCCGGTCTTCTTGCCGGAGAACTGCATCGTCGCCTCGGCTTTGTGCAAGAGTTTTTCCACGCTCAGCACGACGCTGAGCTCATGCAGATGGTCGTAGTGGCGCGTGACCCGTTCGAATTTGTTTGCGGCGTACTCGTGGAGCGCG
>DASYJJ010000062.1:0-3211 GCA_035996605.1 Rhodanobacteraceae bacterium | reverse complement strand
TCCTGTTTCGCGCGGCCGATGGGCCCGTCGATCTTCTCCAGCTGCCGCAAGGCGGTGCGCGGCTCAATGCGATTCGCGGCAACGAGATCGCCATGATCTTCCAGGAGCCGATGACGGCGCTCAATCCAGTTCTGACAATCGGCGACCAGATCTGCGAGGCGTTGCTGATCCATCGGAAGATATCGCGCAAGGAAGCGAAGGAGCTGGCCATCGCCCAGCTGATGGCGGTCGGCATCGCGGCGCCCCGCCAGCGGTTCGACGAATACGCGAATAATCTGTCCGGCGGCATGCGCCAGCGCGCGATGATTGCGATGGCGCTCATCTGCAACCCGTCCCTGCTGATCGCCGACGAGCCGACCACCGCGCTCGACGTGACGATCCAGGCGCAGGTGCTGGATCTCTTGAGCGATCTGCGCCGTGAATTCGCGGGCTCGATCATGTTCATCACGCATGATCTCGGTGTCATCGCTCAAGCCGCTCACGACGTCATCATCATGTATCGCGGCGCGATCGTGGAACAGGCGCCGGTGCGCGACATCTTCCGCTCGCCGCTGCATCCGTACACGATGGGGCTCCTGCGATCCGTTCCCTCGATAACCAGCCGCTCGAGCGGCCGCCTCGAAACCATCGAAGGCTCGGTGCCACGGCCGACCGAAATCCTCGCCGGCTGCGCCTTTGCGCCGCGGTGCGCTCACGCCATGCCGGTCTGCCGCGCGTCCGTTCCCGCTTCCACGGAAGTCGCCACGGATCGAAAGGTCGCATGCTTTCTCCACCATTCGATCGTCAGAGAGGCGGATCTTGCTGCCTGACGATGTGCTCCTCGAAGCACGGGGGCTGCGAAAATATTTCCCGATTCGCAAGGGTTGGCTCCAACGCGTCGTCGGGCACGCCAAGGCCGTCGATGGCGTCGATCTCTCCGTCAAGCGGGGTGAAACGCTGGGTCTTGTTGGCGAGAGTGGCTGCGGCAAGAGCACGACCGGTCGCGCGCTCATGCGCTTGTTGCAGCCGACAGCCGGAGCAATTCGGTTTCGTAGTCGCGCACTCGCCAAGGACGGTGGAGTCGGCACCATGGTCGATGTCGCCACCTTGAAGCGAAGCGACCTGAAAGCGCTGCGTCAGGACATGCAGATCATCTTTCAGGATCCCTATTCGTCGTTGGACCCGCGGATGCCGATCGGCGACATCGTGGCGGAGCCGCTTCGGGTGCAGGGCGTCATGAATCACGGCGGGCGTCAGGATCGTGTCGCGGATCTCCTGAAAGCCGTCGGCCTCCCGAGCGAGCACGCAAAGCGCTTCCCGCATGAATTGTCCGGTGGCCAGCGGCAACGGATCGGCATCGCGCGGGCGCTCGCGCTCAACCCAAGCTTCATCGTCGCAGACGAACCGGTGTCGGCGCTCGATGTGTCGACCCAGGCGCAGGTGGTGAATCTGCTCCAGGATCTGCAGGCGGAGCTTGGCCTGGCTTACCTCTTCATCGCCCACGACCTTGCGGTGGTGCGGCACATCAGCGATCGCGTCGCAGTGATGTACCTTGGCAAGATCGTTGAGATCGCGAATGTTGACGATCTGTTTCTGAATCCGATGCACCCGTATACCGAGGCGCTGCTGTCCGCGATTCCTGTCGCCGATCCGGATTTTGTCGGGACGCGTATTCGCCTCAAAGGAGAGGCGCCCAGTCCCATGTCCCCGCCCTCCGGCTGTCCATTCCACCCGCGCTGCGCCTACGCGACCGCGCAATGCAGCGCCGAAGCGCCGACCATGCGCCAGGTCGCGCCCGGACACGACGCGAGCTGTCACCGCGTCGCTGAATTGAACCTGCGCGGCGTCGACGCGCTGCAGGGGTAGCCAGCGCGGCGTTATCCCGATTGCTATCTAACTGCGACGAGCCCATATTGGGCGTGCCGTCAAATGACGGTGGCGAGTGGTGTCGCGGCAACGCGGGGCATTGTGTGGACAACAAGGTCATTTATGAGTGCGGTGACCTGTGCGTCGATCCGGCGAATCGACGATTGACTCGTGGCGGTAGCGAACTTCCGCTCGAGCCGAAGGCCTTCGCCGTGCTACTTGTGCTGATCGCGCGCGCGGGCGATCTCGTCACGCGAGACGAGTTGCTGGATGCTGTGTGGGGCCACCGCCACACCACTCCCGCGACTCTGAATCGGGCGATGGCGCTGCTGCGTCGCGCTTTCGGTGACGATGCCGAGCGTCCTCGTTTCCTACACACCGTGCACGGTTCCGGATATCGCTTCATCGGCGCCGTCGAACGAGTCGCCGTGCCTCGCGCCGATTTGCCAGCGCATTTCGGCCCTCCACCGACGGCCCAGTTACCCGCGAAGTTGCAGTCGCTGATCGGCCGTGACCGTGAGCTCGGTCGGTTATGCGCAATGGTGGCGGAGCATCGCGCAGTGACCGTGATCGGCCCCGGAGGCATAGGCAAGACGCAGTGTGCGCTGGAAGTCGGGCGCCGTTGCGAGCAGCAGTTCCCCGACGGTGTCTGGTTCTTCGATCTGTCGCCGCTCGAGCGTGCGCAGGACTGGCTAAGGATGCTGGCCGCGTCCCTTTCCGTACCGACCGCCGGCACGCAGCTGTCCTCCCGCGTCGCCGCGTCGTTGGCGGGGCGCAAGGCTTTGCTGCTGATCGACAACTGCGACCGGTTGGCACGGGAAGTGGGCCCGATCCTTCTCGAGTTGCTGCGGAGCTGCCCTGACCTCAAGTCGTTGAACACGTCCCAGCAGAGGCTCGACTTCGTTGGCGAGCACCTGATGTGGCTGCCGCCGCTGGAGTTGCCACCGCCCGGCGCGGAGGCTCAACGCCTATCGCTCGACACGGTCGCGTCCACGCCATCGGTGGCCTTGCTGCTTGCGCGGGCGTGCGATGTGCAGCAGGAGTTTTCGCTGGACGTCCGAAACGTCGACGACATTGTCGAAATTTGCCGCGGACTGGACGGAATGCCACTCGCGTTGGAGCTGGCAGCGGCTCGGTTCGCGATGCTCTCACCAGCTGCCATTCGCGAGCGTCTGCGCGATCGTTTCGTTCTTGCAAGCGACAGCGCGGGGCGGGAACCGCGACATCGCACGATGCAGGCGCTGGTAAAGTGGAGCTACGGCCTGCTGTCCGAGCAGGAGCAGCGGCTGCTATGTTGTCTGTCCGTATTTCTGCAGGGCTGGACGCTCGATGCCGCTGAAGCGTTCGGATGCACGCTGAACATGGA
>DASYJJ010000061.1:0-7108 GCA_035996605.1 Rhodanobacteraceae bacterium | reverse complement strand
GCGCGGTCGGGTTCGGCAGCGGGCGCTGGGCGGCCATTGCTGTTGCGCACGGACGCGAGGCCGAGATCCTCGGCGGTGATCACGCTGTCCTTGCACAAGAGTGCCGCGCGCTGGATCGCGTTCTTGAGCTCGCGCACGTTGCCGGGCCAGGTATGCGCGAGGAGCGCGGCGCGCGCGCCTTCATCGAGGATCGCGCGGGCTTCGAGAAAATGCTCGGCGAGCGGAACGATGTCGTCGCGTCGTTCGGCCAGCGGCGGCAGGCGCAGCTCGATGACATTGAGGCGGTAGAAGAGATCCTCGCGGAAACGGCCGTCGCGAAGCATCGCGCCGATGTCCGCGTTCGTCGCGCTGATCACGCGAACTTTCGTCGTGCGCATCTTGCTCGAACCAAGGCGTTCGAACTGGCCGCTTTCGAGCACGCGCAACAACTTGGCCTGTCCGGCGAGCGGCAGATTGCCGATTTCGTCGAGGAACAACGTGCCGCCGTCGGCAAGCTCGAATCGGCCTTCGCGTGCGCGATTCGGCGCGCCGGTGTATGCGCCGGGTTCGGCGCCAAAAAGTTCAGCCTCGATGAGCTCGGACGGCAGCGCGCCGCAATTCACGGTGACGAACGGACCGGTCTTGACCGCGGAGTTCGCCTGGATGATCTCGGCGATGCGTTCCTTGCCGGCCCCGTTCGGTCCCATGATGATCACCGGAATGTCCGCGCGCGCGACTTGGCAGGCGAGCTCGACGACACGCTCGGTCGCGGTCGATGCGAACACGAGGCCGCGCAAATCGAACTTCGCGTCGAGCGCCTTGCGCCTGCGACGACGCTCGTCGCGCAGGCGCGCGACTTCGCGCGTCGCTTCGGAGAGTTCGAGCAGGTTTTCGACCGTCGCCAGCAGCTTGTGATCGTCCCAAGGCTTGGCGAGATAGTCAGCCGCTCCGGCCTTGACGAGCTCGACCGCGGTCTCGAGATGGGTCCACGCGGTCAAGAGAACGATCGGCAGATCCGGATGCTGCTCGCGGATCGCGCGGAACAGCGCGACGCCTTCCTGACCGGACGTCGTATCGGCGGTGAAGTTCATGTCCTGCACGACGAGATCGACGTCCTCGCGCGCGAGCACCTCCAGGCCCTCGGCCGGCGAGTGCGCGTTGAGCGTCTGGATTTCGCGCAACCCGAACACGAGTTCGAGCGCGGTTCCGACCGCTCGGTTGTCGTCGATCACCAGGACGGTGCGCATAGTCTTGCTATCGCTGCGTAGGTCCCGGCGCATGGCTGCTTGGATGCAGCCGGGCGCCGGAAGGTTGCTTGGAGATTATCGGGATTCGGGATTCGGGATTCGGGACAAGGTTACAAGATCGTCGTCCCGGCGAAAGCCGGGACCCATTGGCTTTTCGCGCGCAAGCAAAGGGGCCGCGGCTTGCGCCGGACGCCCACCAAGAAGAATCCCGAATCCCGGCTTTTCACACGCTCCGCGTAGCGACCGCCGGCGGCACGCGCGACGCGCGCAGCGCGGGCCCGAGAACGGCGAGCTGACCGAGCAGCCACAGGCACACGAACCCGACCGGCACGTAGTACCACGGCAGTCGCGGCGCCTGATACGCGCTCATCAGATAAAGACTGAACGCATAAGCGAGAATCCCGCCGCCGATCAGCCCGAGCGTCGTGATGATGAAATTCTCGGTCTGGAAATAACGCAGGATGTCGAACTTCGTCGCGCCAAGCGCGCGCCGCGTGCCGATCTGCCGCGTGCGCTGGGCGACCCAGAAGCTGGCCATGCCGACGATGCCGAGCGCGGTGATGGTCAGGAGACAAAAGATCACCACGCCGAGGATGATCGCCATCGCGCGGTCTTCAGCGTAGGCGTCGTTGCGCACGTCGGCGATCGAGTGCATCTTGCCGATGATGCGGCTCGGGTTGGCCTCGGTGAGCTTCTGCTCGACGAGTTTCATCAACTCGTCGCGCTTGCCCGGATCGGCACGGATGAGATAGCGCGTCGAATTTCCGTACGGCATGAACGCCGGCACCAGCGTCGAATTCTCGACGGTCTCGCTCGACATCCACGGCTGCTGCATGCGTTCGACGACACCGATGATCGTCGTGGTCGGCGGATCCAGATCGAAGTAGACCTGCTTGCCGACCGCGTTGCCGTCGGGAAACATCTTGTCGGCGACCGCTTTGGTGATGATGGCGACCTGCGGCAGCAGGCGGTCGCCGAAATCGAGCGACTTGATCTCTTCGGGCTTGAAATTGCGGCCGGCGACGAGCTTCAGGCCGAATGTGCTGATCGCATGATCGTCGACGAGATAGATCGCCGAATCCGCGGTCGATTTCTTCTGATGCGGTTGCAACATGAGGCCGGTGCTCCAGCCGCCGTCGCTCATCGGCACCGAGTTGGTCGGCGCAGCATCCGCGACACCCGGCAGTTGGCGCAGCAACGCGACATCGGATTGCTGCACGACCTTCGCGTTGTAGCCCTGGCCGAAACCGTTGCTGCCGAACCAGAACGTGTTCTGCTCGTCCACGCCGCTGGGCCGCGCCATGTGGTCGAGACGTTGACCGATGATGAACAGCGCGTTGCAGACAATTGCGAGCGTGAGCGCGACCTGCAGGCCGATCAGGATCATCGCAACCTTGCTGCGCATCAGCGCGGAGAGAATCGGGCGGAATTCCATGATGGTCGTCTCCTACACTTTGAGTTGCGCGGCGGGTTGCACGCGGCATGCGCGCCAAGTCGGATAGAGCCCGGCGAGTACCGCCGAGATCACCGCCAGCGCGATCGTTGTCAGGACCATCGAAAGATCAAGTGTCGCAACACTCTTGTATGAGCTGTACAACGCGCGCACCGCGAGCAGTCCAAGGCCGGTCAGCAACAGCCCGACCAATCCGCCGCTCAATCCGACCACGCCTGATTCGACGAGGAACTGCATGAACACTTCGCGGCGGCTCGCTCCGAGCGCGCGGCGCAGGCCAACTTCGCCCGCTTTGCGCGTGAACTTCGCGAGCAGGAGGCCGATCGTGTTGACTAGGCACACCGCCAGGAACGCGAAACCGAGACCGGTCTGCACCTCGACATCGCGCGAGACGACGCGCTGATCCTTCATCCACGCGTTGACGTCGAGCAGGCGATTGTTGAGCGGGCGCGGGAAACGGCCGAGCTTCTTCTGTTCGTTGACGTAGTTGTCGAGGAACGACTTGTATTCGGCGAGGCGCTCGGGACTATCCAGCTGGACCCACATCTGCATCCATATGCAATCGGAGTCCAGATAGGCGTCCCAGCCGTCGGCGGGTGATTTCCAGCAGCTGTTGTTGCCGCTGCCGCGCTGCTTGAGATCGATCGCCGTCGTGAACGGCATGAAGAATTCTTCGGGATCGGCGAACGCGCCGTTGGTGAGATCGTAATAGCGCGCGCGCAGCTTCCAGTTGCCGAGTACGCCGAGCACGGTGTAGTCGACGCCATTCATCCGCACGCTCTTGCCGACGCTGTTCTGGCCACCGAACAGTTTTTCGTTGGTGTCCTTGGTCAGCACGATGACGCGCGCGTGCTCGGCGTCCTGCTTGTGGTCCCACGGACCACCGTACGCGAACGGCGGCTCGAACATCGAGAAGAAGTCCGAATAGGTTACGCGGCCGAGCGAATTGAACGGCTTGACCTCGGGATTCTCGGGCTGGATCGGCAGCGCGATCTTCCACATCGCGGCCTGCTTGTCGGCCTTGCCCGCGGCCATCAACGCCTGCGCGTCGCGATAGGTGACCTGATCCGGCGGACGTCCGTCGTCGTAGTACGGATTGTTGACGTCCCAATTGTCGAGCTGGACGGCGTGCAGTTTGTCGCTCTTCCACGGAATTGGATCGCTGCCCATGAGGTGCATCACGGTCAGCGTCGTCATGCTCGCCGCGATGCCGAGACCGATGCCGAGCACCATCAATGCGGTGAGGACCGGATTCCTGCGCAGGCTGCGCAGGCCGAGCTGGATGTAGTAGCTGAACATGTCGGCGTCCTCTAGGCGAGCGCGACGTGATTGTCGTCGCGCGCATTCCTCTGCACGAGCTTGGGCTCGTCATCGAAATCGGTAACCTGGCCGTCGATGATGTGCACGTTGCGATGCGCACGCGCCGCGAGCTCGGGATCGTGCGTGACCATGATGATCGTCGTGCCCTGCCGATTGATCTCCTCGAGAAGCTCCATCACGCCGCGCGCCATCAGCGAATCGAGATTGCCGGTCGGCTCGTCGGCGAGCAGCACGCGCGGCGAGCCTGCGAGTGCGCGCGCGATCGCGACACGCTGTTGCTGACCGCCGGAAAGCTCGGCCGGATAGTGCTTCTGCCGCGAGGCGAGACCGACACGCGTCAGCGCTTCCTCGATGCGGTGCTTGCGCTCGGCCGCGTTGAAGCGGCGGTAGCGCAGCGGCACGTCGACGTTGTCGAAGAGGTTCAGATCCGGAATCAGGTTGAACGTCTGGAAGATGAACCCGAGCTTCTCGTTGCGCAGCTTCGAGCGGTCGTTGTCGTCCATCCCGCGCACGTCGACGTTGTCCAGCCAGTATTCGCCGCCGGTGAACTCCTCGAGCAAGCCGGCGATATTGAGGAAGGTGGTCTTGCCCGATCCCGAAGGTCCGGTGACGGCGACGAATTCGCCTTCGCCGACCTGGATCGAGAAATCGCGCAGCGCATGCGTTTCGATGAGGTGCGTGCGGTAGACCTTCTGCAAATGCTTCATGACCAGCATGGAAGTTCCTCGTTCTTTCAGTTGAGTGCGATGCGCTGGGCGCTTTTGAAATCATCGGTACCGGAGATCACGATGCGATCGCCTTCCTTGAGTCCGGAGACGATCTCGACCGCGTTGAGACTGGTGGCGCCGACCTGGATTGCGGTGCGCTCGGCGACGCCATCGTGCACGACATAGGCAACGCGCCCGCCGCCGGAATCGACGAACGATCCGCGCTCGACCATCAGCACGTTCGGGTGCTCGTCGATCAGGATGCGCGTGGTGAGCTGCTGACTTTGGCGCAGGCCGACCGGTTTCTTGTCGCCGAAGCGGATGCGCCCGGTGACCTGGTTGTTGACGACTTCGGGCGACACAGCGCTGACTTCGCCGGTGTATGTGCCGTTCGCGTCGCTCACTTCGGCGGGCATGCCGATCGTGAGATCGTGCGCGAACACTTCCGGAATCTGGACTTCGATTTCGAGCGCGCTGAGATCGACGACAGTAAGGATCGGCGCGTTGGCGGCGACGTTCGCGCGCTGCTGCACGATCAGCTGGCCGACCTGGCCGTCGACTGGCGAGCGCACTTTCAATTCATCGACCTGGCGCGCGACATCGTCGACCAGAAGTTTCTGGCGATCGAGCGCGAGGCGCTTGGTCTTGAGCTCGAAGGCGAGACTGTCGCGCTCGAGCTTGCCGTCCTCTTCGGCGTTGGTCACGGTGATGTCGGCCTTGGCGAGCGCGTCCTTCGCACGCAGCACGTCGAGCTCGGGCAACGCGCCGGCGGTGAATGCTTTCGACGTACGCTCGACTTCGCGCGCGGCGGTCTGGCGATCGATGCGCGCCTGATCGAGCGTCTTCTTCGAACCGAGCTGAAGTTTGCGGTGATCGATTCCCGCGCGCTCGACGTCGAGCGTCAGGCTGTCGAGCGTGGCCTGTTCCTGCTTCAGCTTGTTGTTGAGCTCGGGAGAATCGACGACGGCGAGCACATCGTCCTTTTTGACCTTGTCGCCGGCATGAATGTCGAGCTCGACTGTGCCCGCACTCCGCGCGTACAGCGTCGGACTCACCGCAGCGACGACCTTGCCCTGCACCGACACATCGCGCGTCAACGTACCGCGCTTGACCTCGGCGATGCGAAGGCGCGCCGTGCTCGCGGAAGAATCGGCCGAAAAGAGACGAGCCACCGTCGGCAGGCAGGCCAGGACCACGAGCGTGCCGGTCAACGCCGCGCCGATCCAGATCACGCGCTTCTTGCGATTGATCTGTGGTGCGATGCGCCGATCCTGGGCCGAGGTGTCGCGAATCATCTTCGAAGGGCTCCGCGCGGCCGGATGCCACGTACGCGCATTCGAAGCACCGAGCGTGCCAATCTGTATGTATTTGATTTAGAAGATATTTAATAGCTTTTTAGGGCGGACGGACACTGTCCGGACCGGGGTGCCGGACAGGCCCCGGACAATGGAACATCGCGTCCGGACGTGCCGCAGGGACCTGCGCCAGTCATCCGGATTGCACGAACGCGCGCATGCTTTGCGACCTTCTCTCATCGCCCGGCATCTCATAAGTCCAGTGAGCGCAACCAGCTTCCAGATCGAAGTGCCCGAGCTCGTCCTGGCGCGCGCACGCCGCGGCGATACGCGTGCGCTGGAGCAGATTTACCGCGCTTTCGAGCGGCCCGCGTACACGCTGGCGCTGCGCATCGTCGGCGACACCGAGAGCGCGCGCGAGGTGATGCACGACGCGATGCTGCGACTGATCGAGCGTATCGCGCAGTTCCGCGGCGATGCGCCGTTCTGGGGCTGGCTGCGCCAGATCGTCGTCAACGAAGCACTGATGCGCCTGCGCCGCGAGCGCGGCCCCGCGTTCGAGGACATCGACGATCGCGAGGAACCCGCCGGCGACGGACCGCCGCCGTGGATGCTGGCCGACGCGGCGCGTGTGGAACGCGCGCTCGCCGGATTGCCGCCGCTGACACGCAGCGTGCTGTGGCTTTACCACGTCGAGGAATACACGCACCAGGAAATTGCGGAGATGACCGGAAAATCGGTGAGTTTTTCCAAATCGCAGGTCGCGCGCGGCTCGAGAAGCCTGCGCCGCCTGATGGATACGCACGAGGAGGCAGCGCCATGTCTAGCCGCGACCATTTAGACGAACACGCGTCGAACGACGCCGCGCTGGCCGCAGCGTTGCGCGCGCTACCCGAATCGGTGCCGCAACCCGACCTCTGGCCCGGAATCATGAGCTCGGCCGGCGCGCGTCGTCGACGCTGGCGCTATGCGCTTGCCGCCGCACTCGCCGCCGCGATCGTGCTCGCGTTCCTGCTGCCACGATTGCGGACTCACGACGGCGACGTGCCGCGGACGACGCCACTCGTTTCGGCACCCGTCACCGACACGCCTGCGTCGGCGCCGAAG
>DASYJJ010000060.1:0-7235 GCA_035996605.1 Rhodanobacteraceae bacterium | reverse complement strand
GCGTGCCGGCGCTGACGATGGTTCTGCTTTCGCGTCTCGCACGGAGCACCGAAGCGGACGTGCTCTTCGCATTCGCCGAACGATTGCCGCGCGGCGGCGGTTTTCGTCTGCATTTTCTCGAAGCGCCGCCGAACATCGCGGCCGAAGATCTCGATGTCGCCTGCGCCGCGCTCAATCGCGGCGTGGAGCAATGCGTCGCGCTCGCGTTTGCGCAATATCAGTGGACCTACAAGCGGTTTCCGGACGATGTAGGGGCTCGCGATTCGGATGCGAACTCCGCGACGCGAAGAAATTCCGAGTCGCTCGACCGTTCCGACGATTCATTGCCTTGAAAAACGTCCGCCTCGGCTCGATGAGGTTCGCGGAACTGAGTCTCAGTGCGCGCCGGATTTTTCAAGACGGCGAAGGAACACGCTGATTTCGCGTTCGACCTGTTTGTCGCCTCGCCTCTGCGCGACCGAGAGGCCTTCGCGATACGCATCGACGGCAGCACGCGCATCGCCGCTGTCCGCGAGCGCCTTGCCGAGCATCTTCCACGCCGCCGAATAACTCGCATCGAACCCGACCGCTTCGCGAAACGCGGTGATTGCGCCGCAGGCATCGCCGTTGGAGAGAAGCGCCGTGCCGAGCGAAAAACGCAGCAGTGCGCCGTCGCGCGGTCCGCCAAGCTGCGCACGCAATCGGGCGATGAGATCCGCGTTCATGCTCCTATCATCGCGCGCCGAAAGGGGGCGCGCAGCAGCCTTTACGTTCAATTACGCGCTGTCATCGCGGCGGTGAATATCGTGTGTTACGACGCCGATTTCACGCGGTGGTGGCACGAAAAATTCCCGCCGGGCAAGCGTTCGTGACATGTCGTCGAGTCCGGCTTTCCAGTGCTCCTGCATCGCCGAAGCACCGAAGGCGTAGTCCTTGAACTGTTCCTCGTAAGGCTTGGCGCGATAGATCAAGTGGATGATGTTGAAGACCCGATCGCAGAGCCAAGGTTCAAGGCTCGCGACGCTTTCCGGCGGCAGGTGCTTGGGCGGAATGCGTTCGAGCAGAGTCGACAGCGCATTGCGCAGACGCTGGCGCTCGGCGACAGCGTCGGTGCCGAGCCGCGTGCGGCTCGAAAACTGGATGTCCTTCTGGCGCTCCAGCACGTCGGGCAGCGTTTTCGGAACGATGCCGCGCGCGCTCCACAAATCCACCTGAAAGACCAGCGTGTCGCGACGCGGGTTTGTTTCGAGCAGCACTTCGAGAGGCGTATTCGAAACGACGCCGCCATCCCAGTAATGCGCGCCTTCGATGACGATCGCGGGAAACGCCGGCGGCAATGCGCCCGACGCCATGATGTGTTCGGATCCGATGCGCTCGTTGGCGGAATCGAAATAACGGAAGTTTCCGGTGCGCACATCGGTCGCGCCTACCGTCAGGCGCACGGCTTCGCTGTTGATGCGGTCGAAATCGACGAGCCGTTCGAGCGTCGTCTTGAGCGGCGCGGTGTCGTAGAAACTCGTTGCCGCGGCGCTGCCCGGAGTCTGTCCAAACGGCGACAACGGACGCGGCGTGAAGAACCCGCGTTGTCCCTGCACGAGCGCACCGAACGCGGCCATCGCGCCCATCCATGCGCTCAGCACGCTGTTCGGCGGCAACCAGGCCAGCGCGTCGCGCGCACCGGCAGCGAACGGCCACTTGAACGTACCCGCCGGCTCGCAGATCGTGTTCCAGAATTCGTGCAGGCGCTCGATGCGTCGTTCGGGTGCGTTGCCGGCGAGGATCGCTGCGTTCACGGCTCCGATCGACGTTCCCGCAAACCAGTTCGGCTGGATACCCGCACCGTGCAGCGCTTCGTAAACACCGCACTGATACGCACCTAGCGCACCTCCGCCCTGCAGCACGAGCCCGACGGTTTGGTATCGGCGCGCCGACTCAGCCGGCGATGCCGCCGCGGTCGACTTGCGGGTCGACTTGCGCGTCGACACTTGCGCGACGCGCTGACGCGCGGGCTTGCGCGCGACACGGCGTCGGTTCGCCGTCATTGCATGAACCAGCCGTGGCTGACGACGATGCTCTGCCCGGTCAGCGCGTTCGAATCGAATCCGGCAAAGAAGAGCGCGCACGCGGCGACGTCGTCGACCGTGGTGAACTCGCCGTCGACGGTGTCTTTCAGCATGACTTTCTTGACCACGTCGTCCTCGGACATGCCGAGCTCTTTGGCCTGTTCGGGAATCTGCTTCTCGACCAGCGGCGTGCGCACGAATCCGGGACAGATCACATTGGCGCGGACACCGTGCTCGGCGCCTTCCTTCGCGACGACTTTCGCAAGGCCGATCAACGCGTGCTTGGCCGCAACATAAGGCGCTTTCAACTTGGAGGCTTCCTTCGAATGCACCGAGCCCATGTAGATGATCGATCCGCCTTGGCCGCGCGCATACATCGCCTTGAGGCACGCGCGCGTGGTCAGGAACGCGCCGTCGACGTGGATCGCCATGAGTTTCTTCCAGTCGGCGTACAGAAATTTTTCGATCGGATTGACGATCTGGATGCCTGCATTCGAAACGAGGATGTCGACATGGCCGAGCGCCTTGACGACCGCAGCGACGCCGTCCTCGACTTCCTGCTCGCTGGTCACATCCATCTTGACGCCGATCGCTTTCGCGCCCTTGCCCGCGAGCTCTTTCGCGGTTGCGTTGGCGCCGTCGAGATTGAGATCCGCGATCGCGACCGCAGCGCCGTTTTCCGCGTAGATCTCCGCGATGCGCTTGCCGATGCCGCTGGCGGCTCCTGTCACGAGCGCCACTTTGCCGTCGAGTCGCACGATGTCCTCCTTGAGTGCGCGCCGAGGCGCGCGGGCGAGGCGAAAAAATACGCCGCTCCCGATCGGGAACGGCGCCAAGTTGGGAGTGAGTGGGGTGATGAAGTACCCCACCCGTAAGACTTCTCTATGACGCCGAAGTTCCGCACCGCAGCATAACGAAAACTTCAGTTTTCGCGGGCACCTGCGCGTGGATCGACGCCGAGGTCCTTGAGCTTGCGGTAGAGATGCGTGCGTTCCATGCCGACCGCCTTGGCGAGCTTGCCGACACTGCCGCCCGCCTCGCCCAGCTGATGCAGGAGGTATGCACGCTCGAATTGCTCGCGCGCCTCGCGGAGCGGCAGCGAGAAGTCGATGCCATCGTGTCCGCGCGGTGTCGCCGCCACTGCGTTGCTCAGCGTGGATGCGCCCAGTGCTTGCTCGACTTCATCGAGCCCCACATCCGGCGCGTTGCCGAGAATCAGAAGACGCTGCACCAGATTGCGCAGCTCGCGCAGATTGCCCGGCCAGGTGTAGTTGCGCAGACGATTCTGCACGGCTACCGGAAAATTCCGGTACGGCAATTTGTCGCGGTTGGCGAAATAGTCGGCGTGATAGCGCAGCAGTTCGGGAATGTCCTCGATGCGTTCGCGCAGCGGCGGCACCGCGAGCGGCACGACCTTGAGCTGATAATAAAGCTCCTCGCGAAAACGCCCGGCCGCGACAAGGGATGCAAGATCCTGCGCGGTCGCTGCGATCACGCGCGCGTCGATCGCAACCGGCTCGTGCCCGCCGCAGCGCGTGAGCACGCGTCGTTCGAGCACGCTCGACAGGCGCAGTTGCAGCTCCGGATCGAGATCGGCCAGCTCATCAAGGAACAGCGTGCCGCCGTTGGCTTGCTCGATCAGGCCCTGCTGCACACCGGTCACATCTTCGACGCCGAACAACGCCTGCGCCGCGTGATCGCGCGCGATCGCGCCGGCGGCCACCGTCACGAAGGGCCCGTTGCGCCGCGCGCTGCGCTCATGCAGCGCACGCGCGAGACTTTCCTTGCCGGTGCCGGGCTCGCCGTGGATCAGCACCCAGGTGTCGTGCGCGGCGAGCCGATCGACCTGATCGCGCAGCGCTTGCGTGCCTTTGCCGGTGCCTATGACTTCGATCGGCGCCGGCAGCTGACGTCGCAAGCCTTCGTTCTCGCGCTTGAGTCGGCTCGCTTCGAGCGCCCGCGAGATGACCAGCAGAAGCTTGGCGAGCGAAATGGGTTTTTCGATGAAATCCCATGCGCCGAGTCGCGTCGCCTCGACCGCGGTTTCGACCGTACCGTGGCCGCTGATCATGATCACCGGACAAGGCAAGCCGCCGCGCTCGTTCCATTCGCGCAGAAGGCTGATCCCGTCGAGATCGGGCATCCAGATGTCGAGCAGCACCAGATCCGGCCGCTGCCGGCGGCGCGCCTCGCGCGCGCTGGCGGCCGATTCGGCAGTGTCGACCGTGTAGCCCTCGTCTTCGAGGATGTCCTTGACGGTCTGCCGGATGTCAGGCTCGTCGTCGACGACGAGCACGCGGGCATTCGCCATGGCTCTCACCGGTTGCGAAAAAACGACACCGGAGCATAGCGCAGCCGGGGCACCGCGGGGTTACCGGATCAAGCCACCTTGATCAGGCCGAAACCGAGCCGAAATTGCGCAGCCGCGAACGCATCTGCAAGCGCCGCCACAGATTGGTGGGCTTGCGCCCGAGCTGACCGAAGCGGCCGGCGAGGAAATCCCGCGCCGCGCCCATCACGCGCTCGCTCGAATGACCATCGCGCCACGGATGGATGAGGTCGGCATAGGCCGCGAGCTCGCCGCGAAGCCCCTGGTTCGGCGCGAACGCGCGCTGCAGCGCGATATCGAGCTCGACCGGATCGGATATATCGATCATGTGCGGCTTGGGCGCGCGGTTGCGGAACGTCACGACCGGTTTGCGTTGCACGACGAACTCGGAGACGACCGACGAGGTATCGCACACCAGCACATCGGCGGCGCGCAGCGCCGGCACGAGATCCTCGACTTCGATGAATTTCGCGTTCGCGCCGGCGAGCGATCGATACGCATCGACCAATGCGGAATCGATCTTCGGATGCAGCGTCAGCAGCCAATAGCGATCGCCGCGCGAAACCTGCGCGGTGATTTCCTCGAGCAATGCGCGCGCCGAGCTCAGCGTTTCGGTGAACGTCGCCGCGTACAGCACGACCGGCCGACCATCGGCGGGACGGAGCGCCGCGGCCGTGCCGTCATCGGCAGCAAACAGTGGATCGAGCTTGGGCCAGCCCGTTTCCGCGACAGCAAAATGACCGTGTTGTCGCGCGAGATCCTGGAACGGTCTAGTCGTTGCGGGGCCCTGCGTGCAATAGAGGTCGAACAAGCCGCGAATGCGGAAATGACCGCGCTCGGGCGAGCGCTTGTCGACGCTGAAACCGTGAAACACCTGCACTTTCGCGCCCGAAAAGAACTGCGGCACCCAGTTGCTCGCCGCGAACACCGCATCCGGACGCCACGCGCTCACGGCGCCGACGTCGGGCAACAGGCGCTCGGGCGCGACGAGATGGCTTGCGAACGCGGCCGGCGCGAACCACGCCGCCTCATCGCCCGCCGCGCGAATCGCCGCGTCGAGCGGCCGCAGAACCGGCAGCGCATAGAGTTCCGTCGCAAACAAAAGGTAGTGCGCCATGCTTCGTATCCAATCCGCCGAGAGGTCCCCAACGTCACGGCGGGGCTGCGAGCAACGCGGTCGAACGCTGTCTTGAGGGCGCGATAACGGGAAAAAAACCCCCTCCCCCAATCGCGCCGCAAGCCTCAGCCGGGACCACCACGCTACTACGGAGCGTAACGCAGACGCCCCGATCCCGCGCGCCGCGCCGCTACGTGATCGGATCGCGCGAGTCCGCTAACCTTGGCGCCTGAGCCCGCACACGACCATGTCCGCACGCCCTGGCCTCTCGGCCTGCATCATTACGCTCAACGAAGCCGATCGCATCGACGCGTGCCTTGATTCGCTCGCGTTCTGCGACGAGATCATCGTCGTCGACTCAGGTTCGACCGACGACACGCGTGCGCGCGCGACCGCCCACGGCGCGGCTGTGCGCGTTCGCACATTCGACGGCTACCGTTCGCAGAAGGCCTACGCCGTCGGTCTCGCCAAAAACGACTGGGTGCTGTGCCTTGACGCCGACGAGCGCGTCACGGCTGCCCTGCGCACCGAGATCGAGCGCGAACGCGACGCCGGCTTCAACGGACGCGCCGGCTATCGCTTCCCGCGTGCGACCGAATATTTCGGCGCGTATCTTCGCCATGGCAACGCGTATCCCGATCGCGTGCTGAGGCTTTTCGATCGACGTCGCGGCGGATGGCGCGGCGATCGCGAGATTCACGAGCACGCGAGCGTCGATGGGCCGGTGGTGAATCTCTCCGGCGATCTCGAGCATCAGGCCTACCGCTCGCTCGCCGATCATCTGGATCGTCTCGAGCGCTACGCACGCATGATGGCGCTGCACATGCACGCGCAAGGCCGGCGCGCGCACATGATCAATTTCGTCGCCAACCCGTTCTGGCGATTCCTGCGCGGCTACGTGCTGCGTGGCGGTTTTCTTGATGGATGGCGCGGCTTCGTCTACGCATCGATCAAATCGAACTACGTGCGCCAGAAATTCATCAAGCTCTGGCTGCTCAATCGCGGCTATCCGATCTGACCCGCGCGACTGATGCGCATCAGCCTCGTCGTCGTCACCTACAACTGGCCCGAAGCGCTCGCACTCGCGCTGCGCTCGATCGCCGTGCAATCGCGTTTGCCGGACGAAGTCATCGTCGCCGACGACGGTTCGGGCGAGGAAACCCGTGCAACGATCGCGCGCATCGCGCATGGATACCCGTGCCGCATCGCGCACGTGTGGCAGGAAGATCGCGGCTTTCGCGCGGCCCGCGCCCGGAATCTCGGCATCGCCGCGGCGCGCGGTGATTACGTCGTCATGATCGACGGCGATATGGTTGCACACCCTGATTTCATCGCCGATCACGCGGCATTCGCGCGCGAAGGCTGCTCGCTGCAAGGCGGCCGCCTCAACGCTAGCGCGGACGAAAGCACGCGCCTCCTTGCAGGCGGCCAACCGCGATTCAGCCCGCTGATGCCCGGCCGCTTTCCGCCGCATCGCGCGATCCGCTGGCCATGGCTCGCGCGGATCAAGGCGCGATCATCGTCGGGCGGCCGGATCTTCAGTTGCAACATGAGCGCGTGGCGTGATGATCTGCTGCGTGTCAACGGATTCGACGAACGCTTCGAAGGGTACGGCGGCGAGGATCAGGAGCTCGCCAAACGCCTGCGACACGCCGGCGTGCGGCGGCGTCAACTCAAGTTCGCCGGGCTTGCGATTCATCTCCACCATGCGTCGCGTGCGCCCGAGGATCCGAATGACATGAGCCTG
>DASYJJ010000059.1:0-5098 GCA_035996605.1 Rhodanobacteraceae bacterium | reverse complement strand
GCTGGCGTGTGCCTTGGCGGAACGCTTTCCGATTGGCCTCGTCAGCGTTGATTCGGCGCTGGTTTATCGCGGTCTCGATATCGGCGCTGCCAAGCCTGATGCCGCGACTCTGGCGCGCCATCCGCACCGGCTGATCGACATTCGCGATCCGGTCGAGCCGTATTCCGCCGCGGAGTTTCGCAACGATGCGCTCGCTGCGATCGCCGAGATCGCGCGCAGCGGTCGTGTTCCGTTGCTGGTCGGTGGCACGGGACTTTACTTCCGCGCGCTCGCGACGGGTTTGTCAGAATTGCCGGAAGCGTCGGCAGAACTTCGCGCGCGAATCGCCGAAGAGGCATCGCGCATCGGCTGGCCCGCGCTCCACGAAAAATTGCGAGCGCTCGACCCGCCGGCCGCCGAGCGCATTCGCGCGGGTGACGCGCAACGCATCCAGCGGGCGCTGGAGATCATCGAACTGAGCGGACGATCCTTGTCCGAACAGACCGACGGGTTGCTTCGTCGACCGCCGTGGCGATTCCTCAAGCTTGCTCTGGTGCCAAACGATCGAACGCGGCTTCACGCCCGGATCGAGGAGCGATTCGACGCGATGCTCGGCGTGGGATTCCTCGACGAAGTCCGCGCGCTGCGTGCGCGCGGCGATCTGCACGCGAATCTGCCGGCGGTACGCACGGTGGGCTACCGCCAGGCTTTCGAGCACCTTGACGGTCACAGCGATGCCCCCACCTTTCGGCAACGCGCGATCTTTGCAACGCGGCAGCTCGCCAAGCGCCAGATCACCTGGCTGCGTGGCGAGCTCGACGCGCGCTGGTTCGATCCGGATAACGCCCGCAGCGCGGATAATGTCGGGGACGCAGTGCGAGCGTTTCTGGGCCCGGATGTCGTCAATTCGTGAATCCGTGTCACACGGCATTTTATTTGCCGGAACAAATCGTTAAGATGGATTGGTTGGAAACATGAACGCTGGTTGAACCGGGGCGTCCGGACGCAGGTTTGCGCCGCGCACATTTTTTTCGGTTCGGAGATTTCGCTGGTGGAGAAAAAGACCATGGCCAAGGGGCAGTCATTGCAGGATCCTTTTCTGAATGCGTTGCGGCGTGAACGTGTGCCGGTTTCGATCTATCTCGTGAACGGCATCAAGTTGCAGGGCACCGTCGAATCGTTCGATCAGTTCGTCGTGCTGTTGCGCAACACCGTCAGCCAGATGGTCTACAAGCACGCGATCTCGACCGTCGTGCCTACGCGAAATGTGCGCGTGGGGCCGGAGACCGGTCCTGGTTCGGCGACATCCGACGCGCCGGAAACTCACGAGTAAATCCGCTGTTCGAACGATCCCGAAAAGGCGAACGCGCGCTGCTGCTGCAGCCGCAGGAGCCCGGCCGCAACGATCCCGTCGCTCTCGCTGAGTTCGGAGAGCTCGCGCGTTCGGCAGGCGCGAGCGTGGTCGGCTCGCTGAGCGCGCGCGTCGACAAACCGAATCCGCGCTACTTCGTCGGCACCGGCAAGGCCGAGGAGCTCGCGCTTCAACGCAAAGCGCTCGACGCGGATCTCATTCTCGTCAACCGCGCGCTGAGCCCGGTGCAGGAGCGCAATCTCGAAAAACTCACCGAGTGCCGTGTAGTCGACCGCACCGGTCTCATCCTGGACATCTTCGCGCAGCGCGCGCGCTCGCACGAAGGCAAGCTGCAGGTCGAGCTGGCCCAACTGAAGCACATGTCGACGCGCCTCGTGCGCGGCTGGACGCATCTCGAGCGCCAGCGCGGCGGCGCGATCGGCTTGCGCGGTCCGGGCGAGACGCAGCTCGAGCTGGATCGGCGCATCCTAGGCGACCGCGTGAAGCAGTTGCAGAAACGCCTGGACAAGGTCGAGGTGCAGCGCAACCAGGCGCGTCGCGCGCGCCAGCGCAACGCAGTGCCGGTTGTTGCGCTGGTCGGCTATACCAACGCGGGCAAGTCGACTTTGTTCAACACGCTGACCGGCGCCGACGTTTACGTGGCCGATCAACTTTTCGCAACGCTCGATCCGACCGTGCGCCGTCTCGACGGTATGGATTGCGGTCCGGTCGTGCTCGCCGACACGGTCGGTTTCATCCGCGATCTTCCGCACGATCTCGTCGCGGCATTCCGCTCGACGCTGTCCGAGGCGCGCGACGCGGACCTTCTGCTGCACGTCATCGATGCGTCCGACCCCGAACGCGACGATCGCATCGCCGATGTCGATCGCGTTTTGCGCGAGATCGGGGCGGGCGATCTGCCGCAGGTGCTGGTCTATAACAAGATCGATTTGATTTCTGCGAAGCTCCCTGTCGACGCAGATCAGGCAGCGGGCATCGTGGACGGCAAAGAGTCGGCCGCGACGACGATGGCGTCACGGCTCGACTGGATCGACGGCGGCGAGACTCCGCGCGCATGGGTCTCGGCGGTGAATCGCCTCGGCCTCGAGGGTCTGCGCACGGCGATCGAGCAAAAACTCGGTGCCGAGCGAATCCGTGCCGAGTTGCATGTGCCGTCGGCTTCGGGCCGCCTTCGCGCGCGCCTTCACGCGCAGGGGCTGGTTGCGGAAGAAAGCGCGGAGGATTTGGGCTGGCGCATCCGCATCGACGCACCGCGCGCGCTCGTGGAACCCTTGTTCGGCCTTCCCGACGGCGATGGGGACTGGCTGCGCCGCTTGCTTGCCGGCCCAGACACCCCTACCTACAATTCGACGGCATCACGGGTGCGATCGGCGTAACCTTTGCGATCGTCCCTGATCGCCTCTTCGTGGCCACACTTCTTCGTACGGGTGCGGTCTTCGTCTGGTGGCGCCAGAAGCGGCCATCCCTGGCCGCACTTCTCTCAAGAAGCCAAGCCCGGGTGTCCCGATGGTTGCCGGAACGAGGTAACGAGTAATGGCATGGAATGAACCTGGCAGCGGCAAGCAGCGCGATCCCTGGAAGGACAGCGGCGGCGGCCCATCGCCCGATTTCGATGCATGGCTCAAGCGCATCAGCGGATTCTTCACTCGCCTCATCGGCGGTGGCGGCGGAGGCGGCGGTTTCGCGATAGCCGCGGTCGGCATCGTGATCGCATGGCTGATCTTCGATTCGTGGGTCGCGGTGAAAGCGAGCAATGTCGGCGTCATTCTCCGGTTCGGCGAGTTCGAACGCATCATGCCGCCGGGATTTAATCTCAAATGGCCGCGGCCGATCGAAACGGTCGTCGATGTGGATGCCAAGCAGGTGCGCGCAACGTCCGATCAGGTGCGCATGCTGACGAAGGACGAAAACATCGTGCTGGTCGATTTCAACGTCCAGTACACGGTTGCCGATCCGAAGCATTTTCTTTTCAGCGTCCGCGAACCCGACGAGACGATCAAGCAGGCCGCCGAAAGCGCGGTGCGCGAAGTGATCGGCGCGAGCGGGCTTTCATCGATCATGCCCGATCAGCAACCCGCGCAGACCGAAGCCGAGAAAGACGCCGGAACCGCACAGATCAATCCAAGCGCGGAGCTCGCCGGGCAAGCCAAGAAAGTGCTGCAGGCGACGCTCGACCGGTACGACACCGGTCTTGCGGTGACGCAGCTCAATTTCCAGAATGTGCGTCCGCCGCAGGAAGTCAAGGAAGCGTTCGACGATGCGATCAGCGCACGCGAAGATCGCCAGCGGCGCAGCAACGAAGCCGACGCGTATGCCAAGCGCGTGATACCCGAGGCGCGCGGCGAAGTGGCGCGCATCCTCGCCGAGTCCGAAGGCTACAAGGCCGAACGCGTAGCCAAGGCCGAAGGCGACGCGCAGCGTTTCAATCTGATCGCGTCCGAGTACAAGGCCGCACCGGAAGTCACGCGCAAGCGGCTCTACATCGAGACGATGCAGACCGTGCTCGGCGAGAGCGCGAAAGTCATCGATCTTTCGAGCGGCAAGAATCTCCTTTATCTGCCGATTGAAGGCAACAAGGCCGCGTCGCCGCCAGCGGTCGATGCAATCGCTCCGGTCGTCGGTGCGACGCCGGACAACGGAAAAGGAGGCCGCTGATGCGTATCGTGACTGCGGTCATTGCGGCGTTGATCGTGCTCTTCGCGAGCAGCTGCGCTTTCGTCGTCAACGAAGGACAGAGCGCGATCCTGATCCAGTTCGGGCGCATCGTCGATGCGGGTTTCAAGCCGGGCCTGCATTTCAAATTGCCTGCGCCGCTGCAGCAGGTGCTGCGTTTCGATCGGCGCATCCTGACGCTCGATTCGGCGCCGGAGCGTTATCTGACGTCGGAAAAAAAGGACGTCAGCGTCGACTTCTACGTGAAGTGGCGCGTTGCCGATCCGTCGACCTATTACACCGCGGTCGTGGGTGACGAGACGCGCGCTCAGCAGCGGCTCGGTCCGATCGTCAAGGATGGTCTGCGCACCGCGATCAATTCGCGCACGCTGCAAGACGTGGTGTCGAGCGCGCGTTCGGACCTGACGCAAGCGCTGGTGCAGGCGGCGAACCGCGATGCCCAAAGTCTGGGCATCCAGATCGTCGACGTGCGCATCAAGCGCATTGATCTGCCCGAGGAGAGTCAGGTGCTGCGTTCGGTCTACGAGCGCATGCGCTCGGAACGCAAGCAAGTCGCCGATTCGTTGCGCGCCGAAGGCAACGAAGCGGCAGAGCGCATCCGCGCCAACGCCGATCGCGAGGCCCAGGTCTTGAAGGCCGAAGCGAATCGCGACGCAAGCAAGACGCGCGGCGAAGGCGATGCCAAGGCCGCCGAGATCTACGCCAGCGCATACGGACGAGATCCCGACTTCTACGCGTTCTATCGCAGCCTCGAGGCGTATCGCGAGGCGCTCACCACGCCGAACGGCGTATTGGTGCTCGATCCGAAATCCGAGTTCCTGCGTTATATGCAGGAAAGCAAGTAACGCGCATGGCGAACCTCGCCGCCGCACTTTGCCTGGTGCTGGTGATCGAGGGACTGTTTCTGTTTGCTTCACCCGCGCTCTGGAAACGCATGGCGGAGCAACTGCAACGAATCGACGACAGAACCTTGCGTATGATCGGTGCGGGCATGATCGTGGCCGGGCTCGTGGTGCTGCAGCTGGTGCATTGAGAGCCGGGATTCGGGATGCGAGATTCGGGATGACGATTCGT
>DASYJJ010000058.1:0-17188 GCA_035996605.1 Rhodanobacteraceae bacterium | reverse complement strand
ATGTCTGGATCCCAGCTCAATCCCCACGTGCAAGCTAAGTCTCCAATGTGACGGTGCGATGAAGCGCTTGAAGACTTGTCGTTGCTTGCGCAAGACAATGGCGTCCGCGGATGCCCATGTCGAGCATGGCACGCTGCGTTTGCAAGGCAAGGCGAGAGTACGGACAGCGCTTGCACGACGTTGGGAACGGCTGCCATCGAAGCATCGACGCGCTTTCGCGAACAGCATCTCCGGCTGCCTCCGCACAGGCAAACGGGGCCCGACTGGAACTCATGACGCGAAATCGGGCGCACTTACGCCAATGCTGCTTGAGATCGCCTAGCCTTCGAATCCGTCCGCGAAGATCGAATCGATCGGAGGATCCGGATTGCGCACGCAATCGTACGTGAGCGGAATCGGCGCAGCGGTTGCGACGACTTCGAAATCGCTCGCCTGGATGCCGAACAGCGAGTGCGAATCCATCGAGATCGCGGGCTCGTCCCATTTGTGGGTCGTGTACGTGTCGGCTTCCGCGGTCAGCGGCAGGTTGCCGCCGTCGGCGAGCACCATGCCGTATTTCTTGAGGCCGCGCAGGATCACGCGCACCGCTTCATTGTCGGAGAAACCGTCAATGTCGAAACCCGCGTTCAATCGAAAGCGCGATCCGTACGGAATCGCATAGGCATCGGTATTCTCCGGACCACCCGCGTGCGTTGCCGGGCGCACGTATTCACCGGCTTTCATGCGGTCGTTGGGCAGAATGAAACGGATTGCGTGTCCGATGTCGCCTTGTGTCTGGATTGCGTCGTAGATTTCGTCCGCATTGAAGAGGAGCGCGGACACCGGGAAACCCGCGGCGTCGACACTCGTGCATTGATCGCCGCGCCCATCCGGCGGATAGACGCGCGTCAGATCCCAGCGTACGGCGCATTGAGATTGCAGGCCGTTGCCAGCCACGTTGCTGTGGTACGACTCGTAAAGCTCGTTGCCCCACACCACGAGCAGATGGCAATCGTCCGATGCGTTGTCGCACGAGTAATCGCCCGATCCTTCGATCGACCCGCCAATTGGAAGCGGAAACGGGACCGTACCGGGATCGTCGCAGTCCGGCGAATAATAGTTGTCGTACGGATAACCGATCATGGCGACCGTCGGCGTCGTCGCGTCGGCATGCAAGACCGCCATCGAGAAGTCGATCTGGAACGCGGTGCTGCCCGTGCCCCAACCGCCGTGCGACTGCAGCCAGCTGATCATCTGTTCCGAATCCGGATGTATCAGCGCGGGCGCGCTGACATCCTGATTCCAAACGGCGCCCGACGGAAATCGCGGCAACGGATCGGCCTGCGCGCCGAGGCACATCGCGGATAAAACCAGTAGCCAGACGATGCAACGCACGCCGATATCCAGGCCGAAAACCTTGCAATCAGACTAGCGCGATCCGCGCGGAATTTCTGTTGTATTAATGCGAAGCGAATCACGCAAACGCGGGTGATTGCGGCGTGAATTACCAGATCAGATCACTCGGCACGTCGTCTTCGGCGCCCTGCTCCACCGAATCGCAAAGAAGAACCAGGGCGTCCGCGTCGATCTCGCACGCGGCCTTTGCGATGTCGCTCGCAACGAGCAGATAGCGGCCGGCGAGCTGGACCACGCCGAGGTCACCGCCGTTCAAGCGTGGCAATTGATCCGCGGTGACGTAAACGCGCCGGATCTTGTTCGCGTGGGGAAAATGACGCGGGATGTCCGCGTCCTTGGCGTTCAGCGCTTTCCCATCCAGAAGCGCCATCAGCCGCTGTCTGCGTTCCCTCTTTTCGCGCGAGCGTTGCTCGGCTTCGCGTTGCACACGCTCGCGCTCGGCGCGTTCGGTCGTGTCGCGCAACGCATAGGCCTTGGCAAGATCGATCTCCGCTCTATCGCGCTCGCGTTTCGCGATGGGCCGCTGCGGCTTCGCCGGCCGCGGACGCGGTTCGGGTTTGAGCGCGTGGGCGAGACCGCTTTTCAGCAGTTGATCGCGCAGGGACTCGGACATGACGTTCGGTAAGTGCTCTTGCTGTGTCGGACGAAAGCGCGGTCGATTCAGTAGTGCGGTGGCGGCGGCTCGTCGCGCGCGTCGTCGGCGAGTGCCGTACGCACGCCGCCGAGATCGGCGCGGAGCCTTTCGATGGCGAGTCGGACTTCCTGCAATACCCGGTCGTGCTCCGATACAGTCGCGTTGAGCGACGCCATCGTATCGTCGACGAATGCGAGACGCACTTCAAGTTCGGTCAGTCGATCTTCGAGCGGCCCGGACACTAGCGGTTCATCCCGGCAGGGTTTCGACGAATTGCCGGCCATGACGCGCACCGGTCAACCCTTGCGTTTCGCGCGCGGCGAGCGCGAAATCGGCCGCGGCCATCTCGCGCACGAGCGCTTCAAAACTCGTGGACGGCGTCCAGCCGAGCTGCTTGCGCGCAAACGACGCATCGCCAAGAAGAGTATCCACTTCGGCCGGACGGTAGTACTGCGGATGGATGCGGACGATGGCGTCGCCGGCGTTGATCTTCGCGCCTGCCTTGCTTGAGCTCGCTACGACGGCATGCTCGGCGGCTCCCTGCCCGCGGAACTCGAGCTCGACGCCCATTTCGCGCGCGGCGAGGACGACGAATTCGCGGACGGAGTGCTGAATGCCGGTGGCAATCACGTAATCGCGCGGCTCGTCCTGCTGCAGTATCAGCCACTGGGCTTCGACAAAATCGCGCGCATGACCCCAGTCGCGACGTGCGTCGAGATTGCCGAGATAGAGACAGTGTTGCAGACCGTGGATCACGCGCGCGAGCGCACGCGTGATCTTGCGCGTCACGAACGTTTCGCCGCGGATCGGCGATTCGTGGTTGAACAGAATCCCGTTGCAGCCGTAGATGCCATAGGCCTCGCGGTAATTCACGGTGATCCAATAGGCGTAGAGCTTGGCAACGCCGTAAGGCGATCGCGGATGGAACGGCGTCGTCTCGCGCTGCGGCGTTTCGCGCACCAGGCCATACAGTTCCGATGTCGAGGCCTGGTAGAAGCGGCAACGATCGCCCAGACCGAGCGTACGCATCGCTTCGAGGATGCGCAGCGTGCCGAGGCCGTCCGCATTCGCCGTGTATTCGGGTTCCTCGAACGACACCGCGACATGACTCTGCGCAGCCAGATTGTAGATCTCGTCCGGCCGAACCTGCTGGATGATGCGAAGGAGACTCAGCGAATCGGTGAGATCGCCGTAGTGGAGCTGGATTCCCGCCTTCGAATCGTCGAGCTCGTGATAGAGATGATCGATGCGCTCGGTGTTGAACGACGAAGCGCGACGCTTCACGCCATGCACTTCGTAGCCTTTGGCGAGCAGGAGCTCGGCGAGATAAGCGCCGTCCTGACCGGTGATTCCCGTTACGAGTGCGCGTTTGCTTTCCATCCCGCCCTTACCGTCCCGTACGTACCCGAATCAACCAAAAATCCGCATCTGGCGCGTTCACTGGCTCCAACTCTGCGGCCATCGTGCACATCCGCACATTGCCCGCGAAACCTGCGCATGCACGCGACGCGATGGTACCGAGCGCTGCGTTCCAGGTACAGCCGCGCTCGAACATTGCGGGATCAAACGCCAACGATGCTGCGGCCGCGACCGATGCCGTAGTAGGCGATGCCGGCCGCTTCGATCGCTCTCGGCTCGAATATGTTGCGTCCGTCGAAGATCACCGGTTCCTTGAGCGATGCGCGCACGCGCTCGAGGTCAGGACTCCGGAACGCTTTCCATTCCGTGACGACCACCAGTGCGTCTGCACCGTCGAGCGCGGGATACGGTTGCTCGCACAAGACAAGGTCCGGGCGCTCGCCGTAAATGCGCTGCGCTTCGGCGGTCGCTTCCGGATCGTAGGCGCGTACGTTCGCACCAGCGTCCCAGAGTTGTTCGAGCAGCGTGCGGCTCGGGGCCTCGCGCATGTCGTCGGTGTTGGGTTTGAACGCAAGGCCCCACACGGCGATCGTGCGACCCGCAAGCCGGCCGTCGAAATGGCGATGAATCAAGGCGAAGAGCTTGCGCTTCTGCGCCATGTTGACGCCCTCCACGGCGTTCAAGAGACGCGGCTCGTGGCCGTGCGCCTTCGCGCTGTACGCGAGTGCCTTGACGTCTTTTGGAAAGCACGAGCCGCCATAGCCGGCGCCAGGATAGATGAAGTGATAGCCGATGCGCGGATCGGCGCCGATGCCTCGCCGTACTTGTTCGACGTCGGCACCGACCTGCTCGGCGATGTTCGCGATCTCGTTCATGAAGCTGATCTTGGTCGCCAGCATCGCATTCGCCGCGTACTTGGTCAGCTCGGCCGAGCGCACGTCCATCTGCACGATGCGCTCGTGATTGCGGTTGAACGGCGCGTAGAGCGTCTTCAACACTTCGACGGCCCGCGCGCTGTCGGCGCCGACGATGATGCGATCGGGGCGCATGCAGTCCTGAACCGCATCGCCTTCCTTGAGGAATTCCGGATTGGAAACGACATCGAACCCGATCTCGACGCCGCGCACGGCGAGCTCGCCGGCGATCGCGGCGCGTACCGAATCAGCAGTGCCGACGGGAACGGTCGATTTGTTGACGACGACGGTGGGCCGGGTCAGCGTGCGCCCGATCGTGCGCGCGACTTCGAGAACGTGCGTGAGATCGGCGCTTCCGTCCTCGTCCGGCGGCGTGCCGACTGCGATGAAGACGACCTGCGCATTGGCCATCGCCGCGGTGGATTCAATCGTGAATGTCAGCCGGCCGCTGCGACGATTCGCACGCACCAGCGGTTCGAGGCCCGGCTCGTAGATCGGAACCTCGCCGCGTTCAAGGCGCGCGATCTTGTCCGCGTCGACATCGACGCAGACCACGTCGTTACCGACTTCGGCGAGACAGGTTCCCGTCACGAGCCCCACGTAGCCGGTGCCGAAGATCGTCACGCGCATTCGCGATATCCACTTCTGATCGGAGAAGCACGGTCATTCAAACCGCGCAAGCAAATTCGCGGCTCGGCTTGAGCACGCGATCCTTTGAAACAAAAGGCGCGCCGGAACTCGGCGCGCCTCTTATCCTTTTACCGCGCCGGATCACTTCTTGCCGGCGTCAGCATCCTTCTTCTGCATCGCCGCGGCAGGCTTCACCACCGGAGTGCCCGGCTTCACGGTGGCCGGTTTGGCGGCGGCGTCTTCGATGCCGAGCAGCTCGACTTCGAAGATCAGCGTCGCGTTCGGGCCGATCGGGCCCGGCGCATTCTCGCCGTACGCAAGCTCGGCCGGCACGTACAACTTGTACTTGGAACCCACCGGCATCAGCTGCAGACCTTCGCTCCAGCCCTTGATCACGCCGTTGAGCGGGAACGTGGCCGGTTGGCCGCGATCGTAGGAACTGTCGAACTTGGTGCCGTCGATCTTGGTGCCGAGATAGTTGACCTTGACCGTATCCGTCGCCTTGGGCTTCGGACCCGAGCCTTCTTTCTCGACTTCGTACTGCAGGCCCGAAGCCGTCGTCTTGACGCCGGACTTGCCTTTGTTCTTGGTCATGAACGCAGCGCCTTCGGTCTTGTTCTTCTCGGCGGCTACCTTCTGTTCGGCGACACGCTTGGACTGCATCTGCTGCATATAGGCCTGGCGCACTTGCAGAGCTTCTTCCTGCGTCAGCGAAGTCTTGTCGCCTTTCAGCGTCTGCTCGAGCGCCTGCTCGACGACTTTGATGTCGACGTCGTCCTTGATCTGCGCGAGGCCGCGACCGATGTCCATGCCGACCATCGTCGAGATCTTGTTCTTGTCGATCGCGATCGGCGGCTTGGCGTCCTTCGCGGCTGCGGCGGGGGCGGCTGCCGCCGGCTTCTTGGCCGGCTCGTCAGCGGCGCTGGCGATACCGAATACCGCCGCGAACGCGGCCGCAAGAAGAGTTTGTTGCAGGAAACGCGTCATGTTTGCTCCTGGGGATGCGGATGATTTTTGGGTCACGTTGCCCATCGGCGCAGTCTCGCCGAGCGGACCCGACCTGTTGCGGGGCGGCGTATTTTGGACGGGGCGAATCGCATTGGCAAACTCCGCGGCGCCCCGAAACCGCTGCCGTGCGGCCCTTGGACAACGTCGAGGGCCTTCGGTTTCCCCCAACGCGGGTGAATTTGGGCGTACCACGACCTCTCTTGAGCCCAACGCGCGTGCCGCGCACCCGATTTTCCGCAAACGCGTTTGGAAGGGGTTGACAAGCTCAGATCTGGTGTTATAGTTAACTACAACACTACTTCATCGAGCACCTCCCTGGAGGATGTCATGTCGAAACTGGTCCCCACACTTCTTCTGACGGCGATGGTTTATGCGCTCGCCGCCGGGTTCTCTAGCTTGCCGCGCACGACGGCTTCCACGCCGACGATCGGTTCACAGACCGAGCAGTCTGCCGACGCCGAGATTCCGGTTCTTGGAACCATCATCGTGCGTCCGGACGCGGATTCGGAGCAACTCGCAAACGCGACGCTGCTGCCGACGATCACCGTCTATCCGACCACCGCGGAAATCGCCGAGGCGAAAGCGCTCGATGCGCGTGCGGTCGGAACCGGTGCCGTCATCGTCGCGCTGCATGCGTTCGGCGGCGGGCTGGCTCCGAGCTCCGGTTTGGACATGCCCTACTATTCTTTTGGCAAGTCCGTTTATCGCCTCCGCAAGGAATGACGATGACCATTGCGTGGAATGACTCGACGCCGATCTATCGCCAGCTGCGCGACCGCGTGGTGGCGATGATCCTGGACGGCGTCCTGAAGCAGGGCGACGCCCTGCCCTCGGTGCGCCAGGTCGCCGCGGATTTCCAGATCAATCCGATCACGGTGTCCAAGGCGTATCAGGAACTGGTCGACGAAAATCTGGTGGAAAAACGACGGGGGCTTGGCATGTACGTCACCGAAGGCGCGCGCAACGCGCTGATGAAATCCGAGCGCGAGCGTTTCCTTTCGGACGAATGGCCGCCGCTGTATGCGCGACTCACGCGCCTTGGCCTTTCGCTGCAGGAACTCATGGACGCGGACCGGCATCACGATGAGGAAGTGAAATGAGCGCCGTCGCCAATCCCATCATTCATGCGCGCAACCTTTCCAAAGCCTATGGCGCGACCAAGGCGCTGGACAACGTCAGCTTCGATATCGAAGCCGGACGCATCGTCGGCCTGATCGGTCCGAACGGCGCAGGCAAGACAACCGCCCTGAAGGCGATCCTCGGCCTCGTCGATTTCGACGGCGAACTTTCCGTACTCGGCTTCGATCCGCGCAAGCAGCGCGCCGAGCTGATGGAGCAGGTCTGCTTCATCGCCGACGTTGCCGTGCTGCCGCGATGGATCCGCGTCAGCGAGGCGATCGAGTTTGTCGCCGGCGTGCATCCGCGCTTCGTGCGCGAGAAGTGCGAAGCGTTCCTTTCACACACCAAGATTCAGCCCAGCATGCGCGTGCGCGAGCTCTCCAAAGGCATGATCGTGCAGCTGCATCTGTCGCTGGTCATGGCGATCGACGCGCGCCTCCTCGTCCTCGATGAGCCGACGCTCGGCCTGGACATCCTCTACCGCAAGTCGTTCTACGAAAGCCTGCTTTCTGATTATTTCGACGAGAACAAGACGATCATCGTGACGACGCACCAGGTCGAGGAGATCGAGCACATCCTCACCGACCTCGTCTTCATCCGCGACGGCAAGATCGCACTCGCGGCGACGATGGACGAAGTCGGCGAGCGCTATGCCGAGGTCATGGTCAATCCGGACAAGGCGGACGCCGCGCGGGCGCTGAAGCCGCTCAACGAACGCCAGATCTTCGGCAAGTCGATCTTCCTCTTCGACGGCATCGAGCGCGCGCGTCTCGCCGCGCTCGGCGAGCTGCACAAACCGAGCGTGGCCGACCTCTTCGTCGCCACCATGAAAGGAACCTACGCATGAACACCCTACCGCTGCTCGTCAAGCGCGAATACTGGGAACACCGCGGCGGCTTTCTTTGGGCGCCGATCTGGATGACGGCCGCGATCCTGATCTTCACCGTGCTCGGCATGATCAGCGCGGAAGTGTTCCGCGCCAATGCACACGTGCAGGTCGGGATCTCGCTCGATGAGCTGCGCAACCACATCAGCGACAACGACATGGCGCAGGCCGGCAACGCGCTCGACGTCGCGCAGCTGATGTTTGGCGGCCTGACCTCGATCAGCCTCTTCTTCGTGCTGTTCTTCTATCTGCTCGGCGCGCTGTACGACGATCGCCGCGACCGCAGTGTCCTGTTCTGGAAATCGCTGCCCGTCACCGACACCGCGACTGTCATTTCCAAGGCACTCTCCGCTGCGGTACTCGCGCCGATCATCGCGCTGTTGGTCTCGACGGCTGCCTATTTCGTGTTCCTGATCCTCGTCTGCCTCTGGGCGGGTCTGCATGGTTTGAACGCACTCCCCGCTTTGATGGCCGCGCATCCGATCGGAATGTTCTGGCGGATCGCCCTGACCCTGCCGATCAGCGCGCTTTGGGCGTTGCCGACGATCGGCTGGCTCTTGTTCTGGTCGGCCTATGTGCGCAGCAAGCCGTTCCTCTGGGCGGTGCTGATTCCGTTCTTTGCACTCATCGCCAACTGGTGGCTCGGCAAGCTCGGCGCGCCGCATTTCACGGGCGATCTCAATCTTGCCGCGATCCTTGGCCGTCTGCTGTTCAGCATCATGCCGTTGAGCTGGCTCGGCGGATCAAACGCATTCGCGACGCGCATCAAGCTCAACGTGCAAAACAACGACAACATCGTGGGCTCGTTCGATCCGTCGCAGCTTTACGGGGTTCTGGCTGAGCCCAATGTCTGGATCGGCGTGATCGCGGGCCTCGCACTTCTCGCCGCTGCGATCTGGTATCGCCAGCGCCGTATCGAGACCGCGAGCTGACCTTGTCTTCTGTCGGAAACGAAAAGGGCCGCGAAATGCGGCCCTTTTCTTTCGCGAGCGTTGCCGGTCAGCGCAATGTATCGCTGACCACCTTGTACTTGTTCGCGCCGTCCTTCTGCAAACCGGATTGCCCGAGATCGAGCGTGCCTTCGAGCCAGTAACGCGACAGCGACTGACCTTCGCGGCGCACGACGACCGCCATGCCCTTGCCGACATAGACGATATCGCCCGAACGCAATTTCTCGATCGCGATGCCGGCGGCGATCGGATGTCCATCGTTGTAGTCGCGCTCGAACGTTGCGCGCACGGGCGAATTGTCGGGCGGCTCGGTCGCAACCAGCGTCTTCGCCTGATCGGCGCGTTCCTCGCGCAACGAAAAGATGTCGCCGCGAACCGGGTCGATCACCTGGTATTTGTTGCTTGCGAGTTCCTTGAGCTCCGTGCGGCGCAGTTCGAGCTCGCCCTCGAGCCAGAACATGCGCGGCCGCAGGCTTTCGCGACGCACGACCGCGCGCACCGGACCATCCACGAAAATGAAATCGCCAGGCTGCAGAGCGGACGCGGAAATCGGACCTTCGGCCACGCGGCCGCTGTTGAGTGATGTTTCCAGTCGCTTCTGGATGCCCGCGATGTCGGGTTTCGCCGGCGCCGCGACTGCAGGTGCGCGCGTCGCGACAGCCGTGGCTGGCGGAGGCGAAGCGACGGGTTTCGGCGTGGGCGCCGCGACGGGAGCCCGCGGCGGCGCGACGATCGGCGCAGGCTCGGCAGCCGCGACGGGCGGCGGCAACGTCGGTTTGGGTCCGGGCACTTCGTCTGGAACGCGGGCGATGGATTTCGGCGCCGGTTTCGGTTCGGCGCGCGCCTCTACTTTCGGTTCGGGCTTCGGCGGTTCGGCGGGCTTTTCCTCGACGCGCACCAGCACGTTCTCGTAAAAACCGTCTTTCAGCACGACATCCGCGGCACCACCGGCGCGGATCTTCGCGGCGATCTTTCCGTGCCACTGTTGCGGCGCGGTCACCACGATGCGCTTGCCCGAAGCCGCAGCCTGGCGGCCGATCGACGCGAACCGCGCATCGCCCGCGCCGGATTCGAAATCCTTTCCCGAAATATCCACGTTCTGTTGCGCGAACGCCGTGCCCGCGACGAGCGCCGCGGCCAGTAGCAGCTTTGTTGCCTTCATCTCGTATGCCCCACTCTCAAATCACTGGGTGGCCGGAGTATCGAGAAACACTCCAACCGGCGCAGTCCAGGGACGGACCGCTCGACGTGCAGCTAGACTCGCGACGGGCGATTGTCGTCGCACGCGGGCGCAAGGCATGTGCCAGAGGCCACGCCGCAGCACATGCGTGCGAGTGTCGTTGCACAGTTTTGCGTTCAGATTGACGCCAGCTGCACATCGCGTCTTAACCGCCCGCGGATCCGCCGTGGATTCCGCCTTTGGTAAGCGCGGCGGGATCCAGCAGCGCCATGAGCTCCTTGCGCGAAAGACCCGTCGTCTCGAGCGCCACGTCGAGAATCGGACGCCCTTCCTTGTAAGCCTTCTTCGCGGTCGCGGCCCCTTTTTCATAGCCGATGACCGGATTCAGCGCGGTCACCAGAATCGGGTTGCGGTCCAATGCCTCCTTGATCCGATCCTCGCGCACCTTGAAGCCCGCGATCGCCTTGTCGGCGAGGAGACGCACCGAGTTGGCGAGAATACCGATCGACTGCAGCAGATTCAGCGCGATCACCGGCAGCATCACGTTGAGCTGGAAATTGCCGCTGTGCCCCGCGACGGTGATCGTCGCGTCGTTGCCGATGACCTGCGCGCAGACCATCGTCACCGCTTCGGGAATTACCGGATTGACTTTTCCCGGCATGATCGATGATCCCGGCTGCAGCGCCGGCAGCTCGATTTCGCCGAGCCCGGCCAGCGGGCCGGAATTCATCCAGCGCAGATCGTTGGCAATCTTCATCAGGCTGCAGGCGAGCGTCTTCAGCTGGCCCGAAAGCTCCACCGCTGCGTCCTGCGAGCTCATTCCTTCGAAATAATTGTCGGCCGATTCGAACTTGACCCCTGTCATGCGCGAAAGCTCGGCGCATATCGCGGGACCGAGTTTCGCATCCGCATTGATGCCGGTGCCGACCGCAGTACCGCCTTGGGGCAGACGACGCATGCGTTTCAATGCGTCGGTGATGCGCTCGATGTTCGAGCGGATCTGCGCGGCCCAGCCGCCGAGTTCCTGACCAAAGGTCACCGGCATCGCATCCATCAGATGCGTGCGGCCGGTCTTGGTCACGTTCTTCAATTCGCGCGCGCGGCGATCAAGCGCCTGCTTGAGATGCGCGAGAGCGGGCAGCAGTTTTTCGCTCGTTGTCAGCGCGGCGCTGACCTGGATCGCGGTCGGAATCACATCATTCGACGACTGACCGTTGTTGACGTCGTCGTTCGGATGCACCTTGGCGCCCGCCATCGCGGCGACGTGCGCGATCACCTCGTTCGCATTCATGTTCGACGACGTGCCCGAACCCGTCTGGAACACATCGATCGGAAAATGCGCATCGAATTCGCCGGCCGCGACGCGTTCGGCCGCCTTGCGGATCGCCTTCGCCGGCGTCTTCTTCAAATGCCCGAGATCGGCGTTCGCCTGCGCCGCGGCGGATTTGATCAATCCGAGCGCGCGAATGAACTCCCGTGGCATCGCGATCCCGGAAATCGGGAAATTGTCGACCGCGCGCTGGGTCTGCGCGCCGTACAGCGCACGTGCGGGCACCTTGAGTTCGCCCATGCTGTCGCGCTCGATACGGTACTCGCTCATTGCTGCCTCGGAGGTGGAAAGCGGTCAGCGATTATAGCGGTCCGGTGTAAACTTCGAAGGTTGCCGCCCGAGGTCCAACGTGATGCCGCACAGCGCGCTCACCGCCTTGTCTCCGCTCGACGGCCGCTACGCGGCCAAGGTCGAGAACCTGCGCCCGATTTTCAGCGAATACGGACTGATGAAGCGGCGCGTGCGGGTCGAGGTGCGCTGGCTGCTAGCGCTGGCCGATGACGACGGAATCGCCGAAGTCGCGCCGTTTTCCGAAGCCGCCCGCACGGCGCTGCTCGCAATCGCCGACGATTTCAGCGAAGACGACGCCGCGCGCATCAAGGCGATCGAGCGCACCACGAATCACGACGTGAAGGCTGTCGAGTACTTCGTCAAGGAGCGCATCGCCGGCAATGCCGAGCTGGCGAGGGTCGCCGAGTTCGTCCACTTCGCCTGCACCAGCGAGGACATCAACAACCTCGCCTACGCGCTGATGCTGCGCGATGCACGCGCCGACGTGCTGTTGCCGATGCAGGACACAATGATCGCGAGACTCCGCGATCTAGCGCACGCGCACGCCGCGCAAGCCATGCTCTCGCGTACGCACGGACAAACCGCCTCGCCGACCACGCTCGGCAAGGAAATCGCGAACGTCGTCGCGCGGCTCGAGCGCCAGCGCAAACAGATCGCCGCGGTCGAGATCGCCGGCAAGATCAACGGTGCGGTCGGCAACTACAACGCGCACGGTGCCGCCTATCCTGGCGTCGATTGGCCGGCGTTTTCGCGTCGTTTCGTGGAGTCGCTCGGCATTGCGTGGAACGGCTACACGACTCAGATCGAGCCGCACGATGGCATCGCCGAACTCGCCGACGCGATACGCCGCGCCAACACGATCCTGATCGACTTCGCACGCGACGTGTGGGGCTATATTTCGCTCGGCTATTTCCGCCAGGTGCTGAAAGCGGGCGAAGTCGGATCGTCGACGATGCCGCACAAAGTCAATCCGATCGACTTCGAAAACGCCGAAGGCAATCTCGGCATTGCGAACGCACTTTTCGCGCATTTCGCGGAGAAACTGCCGCTCTCGCGCTGGCAACGCGATCTCACCGATTCCACGGTGCTGCGTGCGCTCGGCACCGCGTTCGGCCATACCGTGATCGCGCTCGAATCGCTGCTCCGCGGACTCGGCAAATTGAATGTCGACGCGGCGCGCATGGCTGCCGATCTCAATGCGAGCTGGGAAGTCCTCGCCGAAGCCGTGCAGACCGTGATGCGCCGTTACGGGTTGCCGGAACCCTACGAGCAGCTCAAGGCATTGACGCGCGGCGAGCGCATCACGCGCGAAACGCTGCATGCGTTCATCGACACACTGGCGCTGCCGCAGGAAGCAAAACAGCGCCTCCTCGCGCTGACGCCGTCGTCATACACCGGCCTTGCGGGCAAATTGGCTGCCGACATCTGAGGACCGCGATGGATTCGTTCAACTCGAATGCACCGCTCCGGCGCATGGTTTCATTCAGCGCGCTGATCGCGATCCTTATTGCACTTTCAAACCCTGTGGCCCTCGCTGCCGACGCAACCGCTGCCACCACCGATTGCAAGCTATGCGCGGAATGGAACGAGCCGGTCGAGCCATTCCGCATCTACGGAAATGCGTGGTATGTCGGGCCGCACGGATTGAGCTCGATCCTGATCACGTCCGATCGAGGGCACATCCTTATCGACGGAGCGCTTGCCGAATCCGCGCCGCAGATCGCGGCGAACATCCGAAAGCTCGGCTTTCGCGTGGAAGACGTGAAGTACATCCTCAACTCCCATGCGCATTTCGATCATGCCGGCGGCATCGGCGCGTTGCAGAAATCGTCGCATGCGACCGTCGTCGCAAGCGCCGATGGCGCGGCTGCGATCGAGCGCGGCCGCGGCGATCGCGGCGATCCGCAGTTCCTGAGCGCGCGTTCGTTCCCGCCCGTGCACCACGTACAGCGCATCGGCGACGGCGAAACGGTAAGTGTCGGCGACATCACCGTCACCGCGCATGCAACGCCGGGCCACACGCCCGGCGGCACCACCTGGACCTGGAAATCCTGCTCGGCCGAGCGCTGCCTGGATATCGTCTTCGCCGACAGCCTTGTCGCGATCTCAGACGATGTCTATCGCTACTCCGACGAGAAGAATCATCCGGGCATCATCGCCGCGTTTCGCCGCTCGATCGCGACCGTCGCCGCGTTGCCGTGCGACATTCTGCTTTCGACCCATCCCGACGCCAGCGACCTGTGGAAACGCCGCGATGCGGCGGCCGACGGGTCGGGCCTGATCGATCGCGACGCGTGTCGCCAATACGCCGATCGTGCGTCGCAACGTCTCGGTCAGCGGCTCGCCAACGAGAAGAGCGCGCACCCATGATCGAGGTGCCGGCGACGCGTCGTACGCTGCCGCTCGGCATGACGGCGACGCGTTTTCTGCGGGAATACTGGCAAAGGAAACCGTTGCTCGTGCGCGGAGCGTTTCCCGCGTTTGCCGATCCGCTGACACCGAATGATCTTGCGGGCCTGGCGGGCGAAGAGTTCGCCTTGTCGCGGCTGATCACTCGGTTGCCGCGCGATCGCTGGCGCCTCCGCAATGGGCCGTTCGGCGCCGCCGACTTCGCCAAGCAGCCGAAACGCGACTGGACGCTGCTCGTCCAAGACGTGGACAAATCGGATGCGGATGTGCGCATGCTGCTAAACGGCTTCGATTTCCTGCCGAGCTGGCGCATCGACGACATCATGGTGAGCTACGCGGTCGATGGCGGTTCGGTCGGCGCGCATGTCGATCAATACGATGTATTCCTTCTGCAGGGACTCGGCTGCCGGCGCTGGCAGATCAGCACGGACGCCGCGGCGCCGAAAGAGTTTCGCGAAGATGCGGACATCAAGCTGCTCCGCACGTTCACGCCCACCCACGAGTGGCTGCTCCAGCCGGGCGACATGCTGTATCTGCCACCGGGCGTACCGCACCACGGCGTTGCGGTCGGCGAGTGCCTGACCTATTCGATCGGCATGCGCGCGCCATCGTTCGCCGAGATGCTTGTCGATTTTGCGGAAACGTTTGCCGAGACGTTGCCGGAGAATTTGCGGTTTGGCGATCCGGACCTTGCGCCAGCGACGAACCGGGGCGAGATCGACGAAGCGGCATTTGGGCGAGTCGCGCGGGCAATGCCTTGGTTGAGGCTTGACGATGGGTTGCGTGATTCTGGAAGGGAGACATTCCGGCGCGAACGAGGAACCGATGGCTGTTCGGGTCGCGTTGAGTCGTCGATGCTACGTACGTGGTTCGCGCGATTCATCACGCGCTACCGCAGCGCTTATACCGCGATGCCGAGGACCCGCCGCATCACCGACGCGCAATTCAATCGCGCATTTGCCGCAGGCGCCGAGGCCGTTCGAAATCCGTGGTCGCGGGCGGCGTGGTTTCGCTCAGCGCGCGGCGCGATGCTCGTCGTCGCCGGCACCGAGCAGGAGTGCTCGATCCCGCTGGCGCAACGTGTGTGTTCGCACGCTACGGTGCCGCTCGATGGCGTGCGCAGCCGCAAAGATCGCGACGCGCTGCGCAGCCTGATCGATCTCGGCCATGTCACGCTGCATGCATCGAAACGCCGGAGTCGAAAATGATACGCGAAGGTTTTCGCGTCGAGCCCGCGGACTGGATCACCGATCTCGACGCGCTGCGCACGATCAGGGATCAGGTCTTCGTCGTCGAACAGAGCGTGCCCGTCGAAGACGAATGGGATGCGTTCGACGCGCGCTCGCGCCACGTGATCGCGCGCGATGCGGAGGATCGCCCGATCGGCACGGGTCGTCTCACACCGGATCGGCTGATCGGCCGCATGGGCGTGCTCAGCGAATGGCGTGGCCGCGGCGTCGGCGAGGCGCTCTTGAAAGCCCTGCTCGATCAGGCGCGTGCGCTCGGCTATCCGTCGGTCGAGCTGCACGCACAGGTGCATGCGATTTCTTTCTATACGAAGTACGGTTTCGAAGCGTACGGCGACGAATTCGTCGAATGCGAGATCAGGCACCGCATGATGCGTCTGGACCTCTCGGCACCCGCGAAGCGACCCGCCGCCGTGCTGCCACCGCGGCCCGAGGCGCGCGTGCTCATTGCAGAAGATCGTGACCAAGCCGTCGCGGCGATCGCGGATCTGCTCGCCGATACCGCGCACGAGATCGCGATCTACACCCGCGATCTCGATCCGGCGCTCCTCGACGTTCCAGCGATCCTCGATGCGATCAAGCGCATCGCCCTTTCGGGTCGGCGCGCTCGCGTGCGCATCCTGATCCACGAGCCCCGCAAACCGCTCGCCGAAGGCCATCGCCTGATCGCGCTCGCGCAACGGCTGCCGAGTCTGATCGAATTCCGCACGCCCGAAGACGAGCATGACCGGCAATACGCGTCCGCGTTCCTCATCAACGACCGGCGCGGCTATCTGTTCCGCATCCTGGCGAGCCGCAACGAAGGCGAAGGCTCGAGCTACGCGCCGGGCCGGCATGCCCAGTTGCGCGAGTATTTCGATCAGGTCTGGGAGCGGTCGGTGCCGAGCGAGGAGTTGCGCCACATCGCGCTCTGAGCAACGTCTGCGCACGGTCCAAAGGCCTCTTCCCGGCCATTGTCATCATGCGGGAAGGACGCATATCGATGATGCGGCGATGCAGCACGGCGCTCCGCGTGCGGCTATAATTCCGCGGTTCTCCGCGCCACCGGCGCGGCCGACTGGCGTGTTGATGCGGCGCGCACTTGGCGCGCTTTTTCGTCTCGACGGTGTGAGAGTGTGAGCGCGAATCTTCTTCAGCAATTTCAGGCGTCCTCGCCGATCGCAGGCGGCAACGCCGCGTTCGTGGAAGATCTCTACGAGCGGTACCTGGCCGACCCGGCCTCCGTCAGCGCCGAATGGCGCACCTATTTCGACACGCTCAAGGGGCGCGAAGCCGGCGATGTGCCGCATTCGATCGTCATCGAGCGCATCGAGCAGGCTCAAAGGCTCAATGGCCACGCCCACCCGTTCGCCACGACGCCTCAAGGCGACGCCGAGGCGCACAAGCAGGCCGGCGTGCTGAAGCTGGTCACGGCGTATCGTTCGCGCGGGCACCTCGCGGCTGAGCTCGATCCGCTCGATCTCGAACACACGTTCCCGGCTGCCGATCTCGAAGCGCTGGGCCTCTTGCCGCGTCCGCACGCGCCGGATCTCGATCCCGCGTTTCACGGTCTCGGCAACGCCGATCTCGATACCGCGTTCAGCACGGGCTCGCTTGCCGGTCCGCAGCGGCTCAAGCTTCGCGATCTCATCGCGCTGCTGAAAGCGACGTACGCCAGCACGATCGGCGCCGAGTTCATGCACATCTCCGACGCCGAGCAGCGCCGCTGGGTGCATGAGCAGCTCGAGCGCGCCGGCGGCAAGTTCGGCTTCAGCGCCGAGGAGAAGAAACACATCCTCGAGAAGCTGACGCAGGCCGACGGCCTCGAGCGCTATCTCCATACGAAGTACGTCGGCC